>VAZS01000265.1 GCA_005884855.1 Alphaproteobacteria bacterium
AAGCCGACGGCGTTGCGCTCGGCGGCAATGGCCAGCACGCGCGCGGCATCGGCCTTGAAGGCCGTGCGCTGGATGGTCTCGACGCCAGTCGCAAGCCGCCGATCGGCATCTGAGATAGCAACGCCAATGGTCTTGGTACCGAGATCGAGGCCCACAAGCGCCCCGCGCTCAGGCCAGTGCGCGACAGCGTCGATCAGCGATAGAATGAAAGCAGGCATCGGGTTCGCATAACATGCGGGCTAGACGGCGTGCAAAGCGGGTAGCGGTGGAGAGGCCGGGATGGCGGCGCCGCTGGAAAGAGAGGTGACCCTGGAATGCATAGCTTGCCTGTGGTTTCGGGTGCTATCGTGTTTGGTCTTCGGGCGCCGATGCCCGCCCTCAACTCACCTGTACGAGCAGACCATGTGGCCAGATCGCCGAATTATCGAGCTTTTCAAAACCGAGTTTCCCATCGTCCAAGCGCCTATGGCGGGAATTATGGATGCTGAGCTCGTGATCGCGGCGGCGCAGGGCGGGGCCCTTGGCTCGCTGCCATGTGCAATGCTGACGCCGGAAAAAGCCCGCGAGCAGGTCAACATCATCCGCCAGCGGGTATCTGCTCCGCTCAACCTGAACTTCTTCTGTCACAAAGCTGTTGATGCCGACCCCAGGCGCGAGGCCGGGTGGAAACAGCGGCTCGCGCCTTATTATAAAGAACTGGGGCTTGATCCGGCAGCGCCCGTCAACGCCGCCAATCGCTCGCCGTTCGACCCGGCGATGTGCGAAGTGATCGAGGAACTGAAGCCCGAAATGGTCAGCTTCCATTTTGGCTTGCCGGATAGCGCGCTGGTGAGGCGCGTCAAGGCGGCCGGCTGCATCGTGATCGCGGCTGCCACCATCGTAAAGGAGGCGATCTGGCTTGAGGAAAACGGCGCCGACGTGATCATCGCTCAAGGCGCCGAAGCGGGCGGTCATCGCGGCATGTTTCTCACCGAAAATATCGGGGAACAGCCCGGCACGTTCGCGCTGGTGCCGCAGGTGGTCGACGCGGTGAGAGTCCCCGTTATTGCCGCCGGCGGTATTGCCGACGGACGGGGGATCGCGGCGGCATTCGCGCTCGGCGCGGCCGGCGTGCAGATCGGCACGGCATATCTGCGCTGTCCGGAATCGCGCGTGAGTGCTCCGGCCCAAGCGGCCCTCTCACAGGCGCTGGACGATTCCACTGTCATTACTAACGTGATGACCGGCCGTCCGGCGCGCGGGATCCCCAATCGCGTGATGCGCGAGATTGGGCCGATTTCAGCCGATGCGCCGGCCTTTCCACATGCCGCGACCGGCCTGGCGCCACTAAAGGCGGCTGCGGAGAAGCTCGGCAAGGTCGATTTCACCAATCTTTGGGCAGGACAGGCGGTTCGGCTCGGTCGCGACATGCCAGCGTCGGAATTGACCCGGGGAATGGCAGAGGCGGCCCTGGCCCGGTTGAGGCAACTGGCCGCCTGAGAACGTTGGCTCGCGGTTGCGGCGCAAAACCTGCCTCTGCTATACGGCGGACTGAAATACTCTCGTTATAGGCCTATATAATGTCCGTCGATGCCGCCACCGTCCGCCGTATCGCGCATCTCGCGCGGATTGCGGTCGTTGAGGCTGAGATTCCGCACTTGCAGGGCGAATTGAACGCCATGCTGGCATTCGTGGAGCAGTTATCCGAGGTGAACATCGAGGGCGTCGAACCGATGACCTCGGTTACCCCGATGGAAATGAAAAAGCGGCCCGACGCGGTCAATGACGGCGAGATCGCCGATGACATTGTCAGGAACGCCCCGGCCACGGACGATCATTTCTTTCTGGTGCCGAAGGTCGTGGAATAAAACTTCTTTCGAAGAGTGTTCTCGAAGCGGGAAATCCGATGTGTCTGCTCTGCGACGATGAAAAGGCTTACCAGGCCTACATGAACTATCTCGACGCGATGGAGCGGCAGGGAAAGGCCGCCGACCCCGATCAGGCAATGGACGCGGTGCTCGATTCGCTTGAGGCCGCCGACAAGGCGCGCAGCAATGATTTGCGCGACGACCCGGCCAACGACAAGACGCTTTCGCCGTTCTTTTGCAGCCCGGTTGATAAATGACCGATTTGACATCGCTAACGCTTGCCGAGGACCGAGATGGCCTCGCGAAAAAATCCTTCACCTCGCTTGAACTGACCAACGCGCACCTTGACGCGATCCAGGCCGCGCGCGCGCTCAACGCGTTTGTGATGGAAACGCCGGATCAGGCCCGCGCCATGGCGCGCGAGGCAGATGCCAGCATTACGAAAGGACAAGGCGGTCCGCTCGCGGGCATTCCGCTCGGGATCAAGGATCTGTTTGCAACCAGGGACGTGCGCACGACGGCGTGTTCGAAAATCCTCGCCAATTTTGTCCCGACCTACGAGTCCACCATCACCTCGCAGCTCTGGCGCGATGGCGCGGTCATGCTGGGCAAGCTCAACAACGACGAGTTTGCGATGGGCTCCTCGAACGAGACGTCGTGCTTCGGTCCCGTGGTCAATCCATGGCGGCGCGACGGCGCCAATACCACGCTGGTGCCGGGAGGTTCATCCGGCGGCTCGGCCTCGGCGGTGGCAGCATTGTTGTGCATGGGTGCCACCGCGACCGACACTGGCGGTTCGATCCGCCAGCCTGCCGCGTTTACGGCGACCGTCGGCCTGAAGCCGACCTACGGACGCTGTTCGCGCTGGGGCATCGCGGCGTTTGCATCCTCGCTCGACCAGGCCGGGCCGATCGCGCGTACGGTGCGCGACGCGGCGATCCTGATGCGCTCCATGGCCGGTCACGATCCCAAGGACACTACCTCAGCGGATCGGGACGTGCCGGACTACGAGGCAGCGATCGGAAAGTCAGTCAAAGGCATGAGGATCGGCATCCCTCGCGAATATCGCCTCGATGGCATGCCCGCGGAAATCGAAAAGCTCTGGAGTGAGGGCGGGGCGTGGCTCAAATCGGCCGGCGCCGAACTGGTCGAGGTATCGCTGCCGCACACCAAATACGCATTACCAGCCTATTACATTGTCGCGCCGGCCGAAGCCTCGTCAAACCTGGCGCGGTATGATGGGGTTCGGTATGGACTGCGCGTGCCTGGCCGCAGCATCGGTGAGATGTATGAGAACACCCGGGCCGAGGGCTTTGGCGACGAAGTTCGCCGCCGCGTCATGATCGGGACTTACGTACTCTCGGCCGGTTATTACGACGCCTATTATCTACGTGCGCAGAAGGTCCGGACCCTCATCAAAAGGGACTTTGAGGACTGCTTCGCCAAGGGTGTAAACGCGCTGCTGACGCCGGCAACGCCGTCGGCGGCGTTCGGCATCGGCGAGAAGGGCGGCGATCCCGTGGAGATGTATCTGAACGACATCTTCACCGTGACGGTGAACATGGCGGGGCTACCCGGCATCGCGGTTCCCGCCGGCAAAGACGCGCAAGGCTTGCCGCTCGGCTTGCAGTTGATCGGCCGCCCATTCGACGAGGAAACGCTGTTCTCTCTCGCCGAGGTGCTCGAGCAGGCGGCAGGCCGCTTCACACCAACGAGGTGGTGGTGAATATGGCGGAGTTCAAAACCAGTCTGGCGGGCGCAGCACCTGCGCCACACTTGGGCGCGCCGCTTGCAGCGCTGTGGTGGGCGGCAAACGGCGACTGGGACCAGGCACACAAAATCGTGCAGGACGAACCGAGCGCTGAGGCGGCATGGGTGCATGCTTATCTGCACCGCATCGAAGGTGATCTCGGCAATGCCGGTTATTGGTACCGTCGCGCGGCCAAGCCGGTTGCGACCGGCCCACTCGAAACCGAATGGGATGGGATCGCCTCCACACTGCTCGAGGGTGCAAGATCATGAGCGCGCCAAGCACAAAACTGATCCAGGGCGCCACCGGCGATTGGGAAATGGTGATCGGGCTGGAAGTCCATGCCCAGGTCACCTCGAAATCAAAGCTGTTTTCCAGCGCGTCAACGGAATTCGGTGGCGAGCCGAACACCCATGTCTCGCTCGTGGACGCGGCGATGCCGGGTATGCTGCCGGTGATCAATCAGGAATGCGTGCGGCAGGCTGTACGTACCGGCCTGGGCCTCAACGCCCAGATCAATCTGCGCTCGGTGTTCGACCGAAAGAACTATTTCTATCCGGATTCGCCGCAGGGCTATCAAATCAGCCAGTACAAATCGCCGATCGTTGGCGCGGGCGAAGTGATCGTCGAACTGGCCGATGGCGCGAGCGTCACGGTCGGCATCGAGCGGCTGCATTTGGAGCAGGACGCCGGCAAATTACTGCATGATCGCAGCCCGACGACGTCGTATGTGGATCTCAACCGGTCGGGCGTCGCCCTGATGGAGATCGTCTCGAAGCCCGATATCCGCTCGTCGGAGCAGGCAAAAGCGTATGTCTCAAAGCTGCGGTCTATCCTGCGCTATCTCGGCACCTGCGATGGCGACATGGAGAAGGGTTCGTTGCGCGCCGATGTCAATGTCTCCGTGCGCAAGCCGGGCGGTCCGCTCGGCACCCGCTGCGAGATCAAGAACATGAACTCGATCAACTTCATCGGTCAGGCAATTGAATACGAGGCGCGCCGCCAGATCGGAATTATCGAGGACGGCGGCGTCATCGATCAGGAAACCCGGCTGTTCGACCCCAACAAGTGCGAAACCCGCTCAATGCGCTCCAAGGAAGAGGCGCATGATTACCGCTATTTCCCCGATCCCGATCTGCTGCCGCTGGAGTTCAGTGAAGCCTACGTTGCCGAACTAAAGGCGAAGCTGCCGGAATTGCCGGACCAGAAGAAGGCCCGCTTCATCGCCGACCTCGCGCTCTCGCCTTACGACGCCAGCGTCCTTGTCGCCGAACGCGAGAGCGCCGATTTCTTCGAAACGGTACTGACGAAACTCGCGGACAAGGGCCGCGACGGCAAGCTCGCCGCCAACTGGGTCATCAATGAGCTATTCGGACGACTTAACAAGGAAGGCCGCGACATTTCCTCGTCGCCGCTATCGGCTGGGCAGCTTGGAACGATCGTCGATCTGATCGGCGAGGGCACCATCTCTGGTAAAATAGCGAAAGAGCTATTTGAGATCGTCTGGCAAGAGGGCGGCGATCCCCGCGCGCTGGTCGAAACGCGCGGCATGAAGCAGGTCACCGATGTCGTTGCGATCGAAAAGGTGGTCGATGACATTATCGCCGCCAATCCCGACAAGGTCGCGCAGGCAAGAGCCAAGCCGCAGCTGGTTGGCTGGTTTGTCGGCCAGGTAATGAAGTCGTCCGGCGGCAAGGCCAATCCGCAAGCGGTCAACGACCTCCTTAAATCCAAACTCGGCATCTGAAGTCGAGTTAGATGAGCCGCGCGCTGGCCGCTGCATGGCTTGACGCATGCGCGAGTGCACCTCTCGTTCACCATAACCGGCGAAGGATCGAAGGCGCCGAACCAATGCGATCCCGAATCAGCCGCACGCGATTCCCGCGAAAATCCGGTTTTGGCGAGCGAGGATGAGGCGGGAAGGCGGCGAACGCGAAAATTTTTTTATTGCCAAACATCGCGACTCAGAGTCCGCGCAAAGCGCTTTCGGCCGCCTCTGCAGCACCACGGTGACATCACCGACGCATTGACGGTTGAATGCGCGAGTACGAAAGCCGCTGGCGCACAGGCGATTCTTGCACGTTGCCATTCGGCGTCAGGTGATTTTGGCGCATTATCCGCATCATCGGAGCGATGCTTGTGGTGCTGACAACGGACGCGCAACGCGTGCTCTCCGATCGCCGCGTCAACACTTCCTTAAGCGGGACGCTGTTTTTTTCAACGTGTTGGTGTATTCGGGATGTAGTGCATTTCGATTCCCGAGTGCACGCAGCGATTAAGCCATCTCACTACATTAGGAGGGCAACATGGCCAAGAAAGCTAAGAAGTCAAAGAAGGCGAAGAGCGCAGTGAAGAAGACTGCGAAGAAGACCCGTCGGGTCTCCAAGAAGAAGAAGTAAATCTCGCCTGAGAAAAATGCCGGCGGGTTGATGCCGGCACGTCACACGAGCCTTCAGCGCGATTTGCTTTCCTAAAGGCAGATCTCAAATCGGGGCTCTGGTCGACGAAAGAGGGTGTCGGCGAGACATCAGGTCAAACGGCTGGATCGACTTTTCGAATACTCGTTATTGGAAATCGGTCCGGCAGAAGAAAATAGGTTTTCTTCGTTCGGTGCGGATCTTGAGATCCGCAATTTCACGGGCGCTCTTTGCCAAGTGGAATCTGGTCCTGACGTGTTCGCCGACGCCCTCGTTAAGGAGCCCGCGCAGCTAGCGCCTGGCGCCCTCGACGTTCCCAATCCCCTCCGAAATCACCGTCCCGAATCGTTCGCCAAGCGAGAGCTGGGCTGTTTACACCCTAAGTGTCGCGACAATCGCAACATCCCGTCTCGTCGGCTCTTAATTCCGGCTTACGCACGCATGATGCGTTT
>VAZS01000266.1 GCA_005884855.1 Alphaproteobacteria bacterium
CGGAGGTGCGCGGCTATAGCGCGTTGATGATCGGCGAGACCATGTTCGTTTCCGGTCTCACCATGTTTCTCACAGCGCCCATCGTCGGCCGGCTGATGCTGCGGGTCGACATGCGCTTGATGATCGCGGCGGGCCTTGTCCTGTTTGCGCTCGGCTCGTTTCAGATGACGTGGATCACCCGCGACTACGATTTCTATGAACTGGTGCTGCCACAGGTCCTGCGCGGCGCGGGCATGATGCTGGCGATGGTGCCGACCAACACCATCGCGCTCGGAACCTTGCCTCCGGATCGCGTGAAGAACGCCTCGGGGCTGTTCAATCTCACGCGCAATCTCGGCGGCGCGCTCGGACTCGCGGTCATCAACCAGGTTCTGAACGAGCGGACCGACCTGCATATTGCCCGCTTGCAAGAGAGAGTAACGTGGGGCAACGCCACCGCGACCGAGACGCTCAACATGTTTGCCCAGCGCCTGCAGGGAATGGGTGACGCCGCGCTGATGGCGATGAAGCAGCTGTCGCAGATCGTGCATCGCCAGGCCGTGGTGATGGGATACGGCGACGCGTTTTTGATGCTGACGCTGTTTTATGCCGGCCTCAGTGTGCTGGTGCTGGTCCTGAAGAAGCCGGCCTCGGCGTCCACGGAACCGCCGCACTAGCCGCATTGTTATTTTTCGCCAGCTTCGGCGCTGCGCGCGGCATATTGCAAATCACCCTCGACGCATTTATAAGCTGCGCATCGTCGCTCGAACCGGGGAGGGATTTGCATGGTTTTTTCATATTCGCAGATCGCGCCCTTGCGTCCGATGCTCATGCTGGACGCCGTCTCTGGCCTTGGCGCCTTCTTCGTCAGCATCGATCGGGCCTGACGTCCCGATCATCCAAAGCTTCCCAGTAGGTTAGCATTTTTCTTAACGACGCGTGCGTTCGGTCCTATGCCGTCCTCGCGTCATCACGGAGCCGGCGCGCGCGAGCCAGCCGGATCACGCCATGACAGCTTCTGTCAACAAGCGCCCCGCGGCCATTCGTGTGGTGTTGCCCTTTGTGTTTCGTCACTGGCTCAATCAGCCGGTCGGCGCGGCTGCTGCTGCCGGCGGCCTGTTAGGGGCAACTGTCGCCGACCTGTTCATGCCGGTATTCTCCGGCCATCTCGTCGATGCCATGACCTCAGGTGCGTCGGATCCGGCTGCGCGCCGCGCTGCGTTCGTAGCCTTTGGCGCGATCGTGGCGCTGGGTCTTGCCTCGATGATCCTGCGTCTGATCGGGTTGCAAGCTATCGTGCCGTTCACGCTTCGGATCATGTCGGATGTGTCGCGCGACGCCTTTATGCGCGTGCAGCGCTTCTCGACCGACTGGCATGCCAATAGCTTTGCGGGCTCGACCGTTCGCAAGATCACCCGCGGCATGTGGGCGCTCGATCTGCTCAACGATACCATATTGATGGCGCTGCTGCCATCGCTCGCCGTGCTGCTGGGCTCGATGGTCCTGCTCGGCTTGCACTGGCCGTCGCTCGGTGTTGTGATCGCGATCGGGACGGCGGTCTACGTTCCGATGATCGTGGTATTCTCGACGCGCTACATCGCGCCAGCGGCGCGGATCTCGAATGCCTGGGACACCAAGGTCGGCGGTACGCTGGCGGATGCGTTGACCTGCAACCCGGTGGTGAAATCGTTCGGCGCCGAAGCGCGCGAGGACGCGCGGCTGGCGCTTGTCATTAGCCGCTGGCGGACGCGCGTGCGGCGGACCTGGCTTCGCTACAATTACACCTCTACCGCGCAGTTCTCGGTCTTGCTGTGCCTCCGTGCTTCCGTGATAGGAGGGGCGCTGCTGCTGTGGATCACGGGCCACGCCTCGCCCGGCGATGTCACTTATGTGCTGACCAGCTACTACATCATTCACGCTTATTTGCGTGATATCGGCATGCACATCAACAATCTGCAGCGTTCGGTCAACGACATGGAGGAGCTTGTCGCTTTCCATGACGAGGCGATCGGCATTGTCGACGTTCCAGACGCGGCGGTGATCGAGGTGCAGGGCGGGCGCATCGTGTTCGAGAATGTGAGCTTCCATTACGGCGATCACCGCACGCCGCTGTATGACGGTCTCTCGGTGGACATCCGCGCCGGGGAACGCCTCGGGCTCGTCGGCCGCTCCGGTTCCGGCAAGACCACCTTCGCCAAGCTGGTGCAACGGTTCTATGATGTTTCTGGCGGCCGCATCCTGATTGACGGCCAGGATATCGCCCGGGTGACGCAGCAGTCCTTGCGCAGCCAGATCGCCATCGTGCAGCAGGATCCGATCCTGTTTCACCGTTCGCTCGCCGAGAACATCGCCTATGGTCGGCCGGGCGCCGGCATGGCTGCTATCGAGCAGGCGGCACGTCTTGCCAACGCGCATGACTTCATCCTGCGGCTGCCGAAAGGTTACGGCACGCTGGTCGGCGAACGCGGCGTCAAGCTGTCCGGCGGCGAGCGGCAGCGCGTCGCGCTGGCGCGCGCCTTTCTGGCGGACGCGCCGATCCTGATCCTCGACGAGGCCACCTCGAGCCTGGATTCGGAATCGGAAGCGTTGATTCAGCAGGCGATGGAACGGCTGATGAAGGGACGCACCTCTATCGTAATCGCGCACCGGCTCTCGACGGTGCGCAGCCTCGACCGAATTCTGGTGTTCGACCGCGGTGAAATCGTCGAGCAGGGCACCCATGCCGCGCTTTCCATTCGTGTGGGCGGTATCTATCGCGGGCTGTTCGAACTTCAGGCGACGGAGTTCGCTTCTATTGCTGCTGGTTGAAAGACCGGCGGATCGAACGCGGGTGTCGTTGAACTAGGGCCTGGACTCATAAATCCAGAACGCTCACAGAGTTGGCGATGTCCGCGCTACCCTCGGACATCCCGGCTAGCCTTCGGCACGCCTGCTTTGTGCCGACCTCGGAAATTGCCGTCTCATTCTTCACCTTGTCGGCCTGAGCGAGGAGCCTGGGCCGTATCTGTAATCCAAGCGCCTCTGCGGTTTTCAGGTTAATGGCGAGGATGAATTTTGTCGGTTGCACGACGGGGATATCCGCAATCTTTGTCCCCTGGACCATACAGTTGGGTCAATCGCTTCAGTTTGACTGGGCGCCGGCGACTTCCGGTCTTCCCCGATTAGCGGACGTTTGAGAATTTTAGGGATGTCCGATTTTCGACTTTGCAACAATATCTGCCAATAGCGGAAGCCGCACGTACTCCTCCGGCAGCCCAGCATTTCGCAGCCTTTCAATGTACTCGTCACACTTCGGTCAGCGAAGTGAACTTCACCGAGATTGGAATCCGCAGCGCGTGAGCTGCCGCAGGCACGCCCGTTTTGGGGTAGCCGTTTGCATCAAGCTCTTATCCGAGCAACGCCGCTATCGAGATAAGACGTTAAGTGGGCGCTGAGGTCCCGGGCGTCGTCACCAGCACCATCGATCAGGACGGATTTTCGACGGCGCATGAACTGAGTTCCCATAAGATACATCCCCGGCAATGAAACGACCCCTCCGTCGTGCTGGAGCCTGCCCTTTCGATCGAGAACAGGCACTTCGAGCCAAGAGTAATCTGGTCGGTAGCCAGTGGCCCAAATAATTGCTTTGATCTCGCCAGACGCCAGATCCATTCCGAGTCGCGGCGCCGGTTCCACACGGGTTGGCGGCAGGCGATGTGGCAGGTTCGCTCTGGCATCCAAGCCGTTTCTTTGCGCCCATTCGTCGATGCGGTCTAGCAATCTTCCCATCTTAAGATCGGAAAGCGCGCACATGTTGCGCAATGATCCGGAAAACTGCGCCTTACCGTTTTCGCTGATACCGCCAATCCGGCCAACCAGCTTCACGCCTATTTCGGTGAGGGCGTTGATGTCGAGTGTAGATCGATCGGGCGTGCCTGCAAGTTGCAGTGAAGCAACCCGTCGGGCTCTCGCAATATCGTCGACTTCATCGTAGCGCTCGTCGAGCACACCGGCAGCATCCATCCACCATTCCAAGTCTTTGCCACGATAAACGCGCGGCGCTCGAATGTGCTCGCCCACCGACAAGATGACCGGCCGGCCCGAGCGGTGTATTTCATTGGCGATCTGAGTACCGCTCGAGGATGCACCGACGACCAAGACGCCACCGTCGGCGAGTTTTTCGGGATTACGGTAGTCCTGGGCAGTCAATTGCATGACTGACCGCGGCACCCTGTTAGCAAAGCTGGGAACGTCAGCGATGTTGCATGCCCCGGAAGCGACCACGACCGCCCGGCATAGCCAATCGCCTTGATCGGAACGCACTAGGTATCCCGTCTCCGTTCTGCGCACCGAAGTGACTGTCGTGTGAGTTAGTACCGGGGCCGAGACCGCCTTGGCGTAACTCGCGATGAATTCGATTACTTCGGCTACGGTCCTGTAGCCATCCGGATCGTCACCATTGTAGCTAAAGCCAGGCAGTCGGCTCTGCCAATTAGGGGTCAATAGTCGCAGCGAATCCCAGCGTTCAGTACGCCACGTATGAGCAACTTCACCGCGCTCCAAGACCACATGATCGATGGAGCGGTCGCAGAGGCAACGGCTCATTGCCAGACCTGCGTGCCCGGCACCGATAACGACTGTGGTGACAGTGCGAATGGCGATCGTTCTCAATCTATGCGGTAATGGGCCTAGGCGGTTCAATCCACTACAACTGTGACATTCGTCGGGTTGGTCACGATGTCATAGACTGCCGACCGCTTCTGCGATTGCGCGACGAGAGCCTCGATATCTTCGCGTTTTGCATCGGCGTCGATCTTGTAGGTCACCTTGATGCCGCCGAAGCCATTGCGCACGTCATCGTCTATGCCGAGAATGCCTTGGAGGTCCATATCCCCTTCTAGGGTCGCGGTGACCGAGCGTAGCTGAATGTTGCGGTATTGAGCAACGGCGGCAATACCTGCGGTCAGACAACTTGCCAGCCCAACTAACACGTACTCGACCGGCGTGGCACCTTTGTCTTCAGAGGCAAAAAGTTCCGGGTGGTCAGCATCGAAGATAAAGGTCTTCTTGTGATGCTGTTCCTGCCCGAGGCCGTAAAAACCTTCGACCGTAGAGTGACTGTGAGTGCCGTCCTTCCATTCGCAAGCGGCGCGCCATTTAAACTGGGCAGCAGCAGGAGCTTTGGTAAGCTCTTCCCGGGCGGCGACTAAAGCTGCGACGTTCACGCCGTTATTAGCAATGCTACTAGCGTCGGCCATGGTACCCTTCCCATACGTTCGATGATGAGTGGACGTTATTATATTTGATCCTCTTGATTATAGCATTGAGGTAGCATCCAAATCAGTGAACTATATCTCAATCTAAAAACCTGCTCCTTCCAAACCAGGAGGAAATTCCTTCTATTTTCAGTCTCTTGCGAATTTGGATACGTCGAGGCGCGCCCCTATCCGGGCCGCTTGCGGTCCCAACAAGGGCCGGCCTCGCATCGCAATCAGGGATCATCGACCAATTCGGCGCATTCGGGCACGTATCGCGACACGCCGCACTCATGTTGCCAGTTCATCGAGCAACGCCCTTGCTTCCTTCAGATCAAGCGTTTCGAAGCCTTCGGTGAACCAGCCGCAAATCGGCGCGAGCAGTTCGCGAGCTTGCTGCGACTTGCCCTGATCGCGCCAGAGGCGGGCCACACTGATCGCCGCGCGCAGTTCCCACCACTTTGCTTGCTGCTGTCGCGCGCCAGCGAGTGCGCGATCAAAATATCTTTCTGCATTTTCCGTATCCGGCGCGGGTAACTTGAGTGCGATTTCGCCGGCAATGCGATGCACCTCGGCCTCGCACCATTTTTCCTTCGAGCTTTCTACTTTCTCTATCGCGTCGTCGATGCAACGCCGCGCATCGTCGAGCTGGCCAAGGTCCGCGTAAGCCATTGCCAAGTTTGAGAGATGGAACGGCTCATAAAGAGTTGCTCCAGCTGACCGAAGTGAGGTGATCGCCGGGATAATCGCCAGAACTGCATCCGAAGGTTTTCCGGACAATGCAAAAAGCCAGCCTCGCAGTACGGTTCCAGTTGCTTTCCAGTATGGTGCTCCTCTGTCGTCTGCCAAGGCGATAAGCTCGTCTACCTGCGCAATCGCAGCGGCGTAATCTCGGCAGTGCACGTGGTTAAGACCCGCGTG
>VAZS01000267.1 GCA_005884855.1 Alphaproteobacteria bacterium
CTTCACCGTCACGCGCGATTTCGTCCGCAATTGCCAAACGCCGGTACTGATCCTGCCCGATGATATTCCGGCGCATCCATACGCCGTCGCCATGGAGGCCGCGATGCTCGCGCCGAAGGCCGAAGTCAGCATGTTTCCCTGGAAGGAGCCCAAGGAGCGAATCCCTTTGGCGGTACGCCAGATACGTTCCTTTCTCCGGGCGCATCTTCCTGCCTAGAAGGCCTCCCTGAGAGCTAAGCGTCAAAGAAGCGGTTCTTCGGCCGCGGCAGGCCCAAATTTTCTCGCAGCGTCTTGCCTTCATATTCGCGCCTGAAAATTCCGCGTCGTTGCAGTTCCGGAACGACCCTGTCGACGAAGTCGTCAAGACCGGCGGGCATGAACGGGAACATGACGTTGAAACCGTCGCAGCCGAAGCTTGTCAGCCATTCCTGCATCTGGTCGGCGATAGTGACGGGCGTGCCGACAAATGACAGGCCGCCATAGCCTCCGACGCGCTGCGCCAGTTGGCGCACCGTGAGCTTGTCGCGCGCGGCGAGGTCGACCAGGCGCTGTCGGCCGCTTTTGCTCGCATTGGTTTCCGGGATCGGCGGCAACGGGCCTTCGGGATCGAAACCAGATGCATCGGTGCCCAGGATTACCGATAGCGAAGCAATGGCGCTGTCGTAGTGCACCTTGCTGTCGAGCAGGGCGCGTTTCTCCTTTGCTTCCTCGATGCTTTCGCCGACCACGACAAAGGCGCCCGGCAGGATCTTCAGGTGGTCGCGGTTGCGGCCGAGCCTGTCCATGCGGCCCTTGATATCGGCGTAGAGCTTTTGTCCGTCCGCGAGGCTGCCGCCGCCGGTGAACACGGCCTCGGCCGTCTCCGCGGCCAGCTGCCTGCCGTCTTCCGACGCGCCGGCCTGCACGATCACCGGCCAGCCCTGCACCGGGCGGGCGATGTTGAGCGGGCCGCGCACGGAGAGGTATTTTCCCTTGTGATTGAGCACATGCATCTTGTCCGGATCGAAATACAGACCCGCCTCGACGTCGCGCACGAAGGCGTCGTCGGCGAAGGAGTCCCATAGACCCGTCACCACATCGTAGAATTCGCGCGCGCGCTTATATCGCTCGGCATGCTCCATGTGATCTTCGAGCCCGAAGTTCAGCGCCGCGTCCGGATTGGAAGTGGTGACGATGTTCCAGCCGGCTCGGCCGCCGCTGATGTGATCGAGCGAGGCAAAGCGGCGCGCCACATGATAGGGCTCGTCGAAAGTGGTCGAGCCTGTCGCGATCAGCCCAATGTGTTCGGTCGCGCCGGCGAGCGCCGACAAAAGCGTGAACGGTTCGAACGAAGTGACGGTGTGGCTGCGCTTGAGCGCATTGATCGGCATGTTCAGCACGGCCAGATGATCGGCCATGAAGAAGGCATCGAATTTCCCGGCCTCCAGTTTCCGGATCAGACGCTTGATATGCAAAAAATTGAAATTAGCGTCCGGCCATGCGGCGGGATAGCGCCACGCCCCGGTATGAATGCTGACCGGCCGCATAAAAGCGCCCAGCCGCAACTGACGTTTTGTCATTGGTGAACCCGTGTGTTGTCGCTCGAGTGAGAATACGCGTCACAGCCGGCGGACCGTCAGAACGCCAGCAAAGCTACGCGCCCAGCACATCCTTATGCATCTTGCCGCCATAGAAATGAAAGAACGGCACCGGCGCATCGTGGCTCAGCGGCCCGGTCGCGAGACGCTTTTCCAGTTCGGCCAAGACATTTTTGGTCATGGCATGCAGGTCGGCGAGCGGCTTCGATCCGATCTCTACCCAGACCAGCTCCACCAGTTCGGCATCGGCATGGATCACTCCTTCGACGCGATGGGCTATGCTGGACGCGTCAGCCGTGAAAAATCTGGTATCGAAGCGCCGCACGCGGCCCGGCGGGGTGATCGCGCGGGCGATCAGAAACAGCCCGGACGGGTCGGGCAACAGGCCTGCCTCGCTAAACGGCTTCCACGCGCCTGTGAGGTCAGGCGAAGTATTATTGCACGTTCGCCCGAGACAAAGACCGGTTTCTTCACAGGCCTCGCGAATCGCGGCGATTGCCAGCGAACGAGCGCGCGAGGGCGTGATCTTGGGGCTGCCCTTCAGAAGATTTTGCTCAAGCGCCTTTGGAATGGGCGCAGCGACGGGCACGCGGTTATCCGTCCTGTCGACGCGACCGCCGGGAAAGACGAATTTGCCGGGCATGAACACCACGTTGTCGTGGCGCTTGCCGACCAGAACCTTTGGCGTGGAGGCGCTACGGTCGACCAGGATCAGCGTGGCGGCGTCAACCGGGCGCCGATAGGGATGGTGATCGGCTTCCTTTTCGATCTTTTCAGTCTCGCTCATATCGCGCCTGGCGGCCTATCTCGGTTCTTGTTCGTAGATGCAAACTATTCTGTTGGATTTTGCTCGTCGAATCCATGCATGCGCAGCGCCCATTGCACCCCGACCACCGCGCCTTTTACCGGTTGCAGCAGCAGCAGCGAGGCGATCAGCGTGATCGGCAAATAAATCGAGAGTTGTAAGGCCACCGGCGGCGAGTAGTTGGTTTCGATCATCAACGCCAGCGGCACCACGATGTGGCCGACAATGATGATGACGAGATAGGCCGGAAGATCGTCGGCGCGGTGCGGGCTGAAATCCAGAGCGCAAACCGCGCAGTGATCGGCGACTTTCAGGAAAGCACGGAACAATTTGCCCTCGCCGCAGCGCGGGCAGCGGCAGCGCAACCCTCGCTTCAAGGCGGTCCAGAGGTCGCGCTTTTCGGCCGGCCCGGTTTGCCGCTTCCAGACGACCCGCTGGCCGCTCACGGTTTCCATGATCTGCCTTTCTTCGCCTTCCCGATCCTGCTGTTGCCCTGCTTGCGATCTCTATCGCGCGGGCTCCGCCCCGGATGGGCCTTGGTTTGCGGCCTGGAAGCATCCTGGCGTTTGCGTCCGCGCGGGGCGAGCTTGCCTTCCGACAACAGCTCGAACCGCAGTGCACCCGCCACTGGGGCAGCTTCTACCAGACGGACATCGACGACGTCACCCAACCGGTGCATGGCACCGCTGCGCGAGCCGACCAGCGCGTGCCGGGTCTCATCGTAGTTGAAATATTCGCTTCCCAGCGTGCGGATCGGGATCAGTCCATCCGCGCCGGTGTCGGTCAACTTAACGAACAGGCCGGCGCGGGTGACTCCGGAAATCCGGCCCTGAAAAGTCGCGCCGATCCGGTCAGCCAGGAAATGGGCGATCAGGCGATCGGCGGTTTCGCGCTCCGCCTTCATGGCGCGGCGCTCGGTGAGCGAAATTTGGGCGGCGACCTCGGTCAGCGTTTCCACGGTCTCGCTTTCCGGCAACGCGCCTTCACCAAGCCCTAAACCGCGGATCAACGCGCGGTGGACGATCAGGTCCGCGTATCGCCTGATTGGCGAAGTGAAATGCGCGTAGCGTCGCAGGTTGAGGCCAAAATGGCCGTAATTCTCGGCGGCGTATTCGGCCTGGGCCTGCGAGCGCAAGACCACTTCATTCACCAGCGGTTCGGAATCGTGCCCTTTGACCTGCGCCAGTACGCGATTGAACAAGGAGGGACGGAGCGCGCCGCTTTTCGCGAAGGGAAGATCCAGCGTCTTCAGGAATTCCTGAAGGTTATGAACCTTCTCGAGTGTCGGTTCGTCGTGAACGCGGTAGATGAGCGGCAGCGACTTCTTTTCAAGCATTTCGGCCGCGGCGACGTTGGCCAGGATCATGAATTCTTCGATCAGCTTGTGGGCGTCCAATCGCTCTGGAACGATGACGCGATCCACGGTGCCGTCCGGCTTGAGCAAAATCTTGCGTTCGGGAATGTCGAGATCGAGCGGATCGCGTTCTTCGCGCGCGCGCTTCACCACCGCGTAGGCGTCGTAAAGCGGTCGCAGGATGGAGGGGAGCAGGGGACCGGTTATATCGTCCGGCCGGCCATCGATCGCCGCCTGCGCCTGCGCATAATGCAGTTTGGCGGCCGAGCGCATCAGGATGCGGTGAAAGCTGTGCGAGCGTTTGCGGCCGTCATTGCCGATCACCATCCGCACGGCGAGCGCGCCGCGCGGCTCACCCGGCACCAGCGAGCAGAGATCGTTGGAGATGCGTTCCGGCAACATCGGCACCACGCGATCCGGAAAGTAGACCGAATTGCCGCGCGCCAGTGCATCGCGATCGAGCGCCGAACCCGGCCGCACATAGAATGCGACGTCGGCGATTGCGACGTTGACGATGTAGCCGCCTCTATTGTTCGGATCGGGATCCGCTTGCGCGTGAACCGCGTCATCGTGGTCCTTGGCGTCAGGCGGATCGATGGTGACCAGCGGCACGTCGCGCCAATCCTCGCGTGCTTTCAGCGTGGGTGGTTTTGCCTCTTCGGCTTCGCGCAACGCCGCCGGCGAGAACGCTTGCGGAATTTCGTGGGCGTGAATGGCGATCAGGCTGACCGCTTTTTCCGAAGCAAGCGATCCCAGCCGCTCCTTCACCTTGCCGGAGGCAAGGCCAAACCCTCGCGAGCGCAGGAGGTCGACGCTGACGAGGTCGCCGTCCTCGGCGCCATTGGTGTCAGCCCTGGAGATGTTCAATTCGCGGCCGGCCTGTTTCTTGTCGACCGGAATGAGCCGTCCGCCGCCGCCCGGCAGGGCGCGGAAAATGCCGAGCACGCGGGTCTTGGCGTGATCGACGACTTTGATGACGCGCCCGCGATAAGCACCACCCTCGCGCTCATCCAGTTGTTCGATCCGCAGCAATGCGCGGTCGCCTACGCCTGCCGCCGTGCCCGGCTGCGGGCGTCTGGGAACATGGATGCGGATTTTGGGCGGCTCGCCGCTTTCGACCTCGTCCCATTCGGCTGGGCTGGCGATCAATTCGCCATCGCTGTCCCGCCCGGTGATGTCGGCGACCAGGGTTGCCGGCAGTACGGCAGGCTCGCCGATTTTCTTGCCACGCTTTTCGATTATGCCTTCGTCGGCGAGTTCGCGCAGGATTCGTCTCAGTTCCGCGCGATCGGCATTCTTGAGGCCGAACTCGCGCGCGATCTCGCGGGTGCCGACCTTTCCAGGATGCGCGCGGATAAAGGCGACGATGGCGTCCCGGGCCGGAAAGCCACTGTCGCGACGCTTTGGCATTATCCCCGGGCCTTACCGGCGCTCTTTTTTGCCGCCGTCTTGGCGGCCGGCGCGGGTTTTGCGGGAGAAGTTTTGGCGGAGGACGTCACTGGCGCGCGCGCCTTGCTGACGGCATCGGATTTCGGCTTTGCGGCGGATTTTTTGACAGCCATCTTCTTGACCGGCTTCGGCGCGTTCGCGTCCGCCTCGGTTTTTGCGGGCTTCGCCGTCTTGGCTTTCCTGGCGCCACGCTTGGGCTTGCCGCCACCCTTCGCGACCCGCTCGTCAATCAGCGCGATGGCTTCCGGCAGTGTGATGCTGTCCGGCGTCTTGTCACTCGGAATGGTGGCGTTGACACCGCCAGCCGTGACATAGGCGCCGTAACGTCCGCTCTTGACGGCGACCCCGCCCAGCGTCGGGTGATCGCCCAGGGGCTTGCCAGGATCCGCGCCAAATCGGCGGCCGCTCGGGCCTTTTGCGACTTTTTCGGCAATCAGCGTGATCGCCCGATTCAGTCCGACATCGAACACCTCGTCGCCAGCTTCAAGGCTGGCATAGGTCTTCTGATGTTTGACGAACGGGCCGAAGCGGCCAAGCCCAGCGGTAATGGCCTCGCCGCTCTCGGGGTGCATGCCGATTTCACGCGGCAGCGACAACAGTTTCAGAGCCAGATCCAGTTCGATGTCGGAAGGCGACATATTCTTCGGAATGCCCGCGCGTTTTGGCTTTTCGCCCTCCTCGTAATCCTTTTGCTCGCCAAGCTGGATGTAGGGCCCGAAACGCCCGGCCTTCACCACCACGTCAAGTCCGGATACCGGATCCTTGCCGAGGATGCGATCGGCGCTGGCTTCGCTATCGGCCGCAAGTGGACGAGTATAGCGGCACTCCGGATAATTCGTGCAGCCGACAAACGCGCCGAATTTCCCCGCCTTAAGATTGAGCCGCCCCGCCCCGCAGCTAGGGCACTGCCGCGGATCGCCGCCGTCCTCGCGAGGCGCGTAGATGTGCGGCCCCAGCATATCATCCAGCGCGTCAAGCACCTGGGTGACACGAAGATCCTTGATCTCGTTGACGGCGCCGATGAAGTCGCCCCAGAAATCCTTCAACACCTGTTGCCAGGAAATCTCGTTATTGGAGATGCGGTCGAGCTGCTCTTCCAAATCGGCGGTGAAATCATATTCGACATAGCGCGCGAAGAAGTTCTCCAGGAATGCAACGACGACCCGGCCCTTGTCTTCGCCATGGAGGCGCTTCTTCTCAAGCCTGACGTAGCCGCGGTCTTTCAACACCTGCAG
>VAZS01000268.1 GCA_005884855.1 Alphaproteobacteria bacterium
ATGGCCCGATTTTCCCAACAACGGATCGCACAGCTGGTCCGCGGCGTTAGTGTCCGGCAGATACGGCTGGCCTGCGGCGTTGTACTGTTCGCTTATCTGCTTAGCCATTTTCTCAACCACGCGCTCGGCAACATCTCGATCGATGCGCTGGCTACCGGTCTCCAATACCACGTTATGTTCTGGCAATTTCTCCCGGTTGCAATCACATTTTACACTGCGGCGCTTGTCCACGCCGGTCTTGGGATATGGGCGTTCTATGAGCGGCGGCAATTTCGCTGGAAGGCCATCGAGCCGCTGCAGCTTGTGCTGGGCCTGAGCATCCCCGCGCTGATCATCGCTCACATTGTCGGCGTGCGGCTCGGGCAGACGCTGTTCGGACATGAAAAGCTATATTCCCAAGTGTTCTATGCGTATTGGGTGGTTTGGCCGTACAAGATTCTGCAGATGTTCGCGGTGCTGCTGATCGCGTGGATCCACGGCTGCATCGGACTTTATTTCTGGCTCCGGATGAAAGCGTTCTACAAGCGGGCGGCGCCGTATCTGCTCGTGGCCGCGGTGTTGGTTCCGACGCTCGCGATGCTCGGGCTATTCCAGGGTGGGCGAACCGTGACCGCCGATAGCGCGAGCACCGAATGGCGCGCCGACAATCTAGGGCCTGCTCAGGTCGGCACTTCATCCGAACAGACCGTGCTGGACAACGTCGCAGATTATTTCCTGGTGTTTTATTTCGGCCTGATCGGCTTCGTCCTGGTGGCAAGGGCGGCGCGGACTATAGCCGAGCGCCGGGGCGGCATGATCAATCTGTCTTATGGCAATGGCAGGACGGTTCGCGTGCCGAAAGGCTTGAGTGTTCTGGAGGCAAGCCTTCGTCATAATGTGCCGCATGCGAGCGTGTGCGGCGGCCGCGCCCGCTGTTCCACATGCCGCATTCGCGTGATCGGCGACACCAGCTCGTTGCCGGAGCCGTCCCAACGCGAGGCCTTCGTGCTCAACCGCGTCGGCGCGACCGATCCCTCGATCCGGCTCGCGTGCCAGCTCAGGCCCGAGCGCGATCTGTCGTTCTTCCAGTTGTTCATGCCGCATCTGATGTCAGGCAATGCGCAGTCCTCGCAACCGCATCGTATCGGCCAGGAACGGTACCTCGTCAGCATGTTCGTCGACATGCGGGGCTCGACCAAGCTCGCCGAAAACAAATTGCCGTTCGACACCGTGTTCATCGTCAATCGTTTCCTCGGCGCCGTATCGCAGGCGGTGATCGAATGCGGCGGTCAACCCAACCAGTTTGTCGGCGACGGACAGTTGGCGCTGTTCGGGCTTTCCAGCAGCCCGCAGACCGCGTGCGTCCAGGCGTTGCGGGCGGCGGCCAAGGTCGCCGCCAACGTCGATGAACTGAACCGATTCCTGAGCCATGATCTACGCGAACCGATCCGTTTCGGGATCGGCATACATGGCGGCGAAGTTATCATCGGCGATATCGGTTATCGCGACCACATCGTGTTCACTGCGCTTGGCGACGCGGTGAATATTGCCGCAAGACTGCAGGACATGACGAAAAGCCTGGCGTGCGAAGCGATCATTTCTGAAGAGGTGCGCGTCAGAGCCGGGCTTCCGGCAGATGCGTTGCCGCAGCAGCAAGTCAGTATTCGCGGCCGCATCGAACCGATCGTTGTGAGCGCAGTGGAGAACGTCAAGGCGCTATCCGTGCTGGTTGACGATTTGGAAACCGTGGCTGCTTGATGCGGACGTAGTGGTTGCATCAGCAGACCTGAACAACCGTTCAGAACAATGTCCTTGCATCAGAGCGTGTTTTCTCGAACCATGCTCCCAGAGCGTGCGACTGATGTGTGACGGCGGAAGGCCGAAACTGATCAAGTTGCCCGGACGCACATCGAAGGAGAACGACCATGTTACGCAAACTTACTCTCGCGCTAATTGCCGCGGTTGCCCTCAGCGCCGCGCTGGCTCCCACCACCTCTTCTGCCCGCGGCGGGGGATGGAGCGGATCGGGTGGCAGTCGCAGTTTCCATGATCACGGCCCGCGGTTGGGGACTCGCTTCCTCGGTCCCCCCGTGCAAAGGGATTTCCGTCGTCACCATTGGCATGGCTTCGGCATCGGCTATCTCGGCCCGGCCTACGTTGGCGCCACTTATCTCGGGCCGGGCTATCTTGATCAGGGCTGCTACGTGGTGCGTCGCGTACGCACCCCTTACGGCTATCGCCTGCGCACCATCAACGTTTGCGTATATTATTGATCGAACCTCGGTTCGCTCAGTCCGACAAGCCCCGGTCGCTTGCCAGCGGCCGGGTTTTCCCTTTGGGTTGGCACACGTGAACCAGTCGGACGCGGGCTCCGGATTATTGCATCGCAAGTTTCGGTTCACCCAGTGAGAGCAAGTGAATTGACTTAACCGTTGCCGGCGCGGAAATATTGCTCCAATTCCGTGGGGACCGGAGTAACAATAAAGTTTCGGAGGAAGCAGAATGCTCGACAGACGAGAGATGATGAAGCGCGCCGGAGTGGCGGCGCTCGCGACCGGGTTTGGTTCCTCGAAGCTGCTGGCGCTGCAAAGCACGACGCTACCCATCGGCAACGGCGAGCGGCCGCTGGTGAAATATCCGCAGAAGCGACCGCTGATCGGCCTGACCAGCCGGCCGCCGCAGCTCGAGACGCCTTTTTCCGTTTTTAACGAGGGCCCGATTACGGCCAACGATGCTTTTTTCGTCCGCTATCATCTCGCGCAAGTGCCGCTCGATATCGATCCGGACAAATTCACGGTGGAGATCAAAGGCAAGGTCGATCATCCCCTCAAGCTGTCACTGAAGGATCTCAAGAAGCTGCCCGCGGTCGAACTGGTTGCGGTCAATCAATGCTCGGGCAACAGCCGCGGCTTTTTCGATCCCCGCGTGGCCGGCGGCCAACTGGGCAACGGCGCAATGGGAAACGCGCGCTGGCGAGGCGTGCCGCTGAAGGCCGTGCTCGACAAGGCCGGCGTGCAGCAGGGCGTCAAACAAGTCAGCTTCAACGGCATGGACCAACCCGTCACCGACAAGACCCCGGATTTCGTCAAGGCGCTCGACATCGATCATGCGCGCGACGGAGAGGTGATGTTGGCCTACGGCATGAATGGCGCGGACTTGCCGGTTCTCAATGGCTTTCCGCTGCGGCTGGTCGTGCCGGGCTACTACGGCACGTATTGGGTCAAGCATCTCAACGAAATCACATTGCTCGATAATGTGTTCGACGGCTTCTGGATGAAGAGCGCCTATCGGATCCCGGCCAACGACTGCCATTGCGTCGAGCCGGGCACCGCGCCCAAGGCGACCGTCCCCATCAACCGATTCACGGTGCGCTCGTTCATGACCAATGTGACGGACGGCGCGAAGCTGAAACGGGGCGGAACGACGTTGAAGGGGATCGCCTTCGACGGCGGCAAGGGCATCAAGGAAGTCGCTGTCTCGATCGATGGCGGAAAGACCTGGAACGCGGCAAGGCTCGGCAAGGATCTCGGCAAATATTCATTCCGCGAATGGCAACTGCCTGTGAAGCTTGCGGCCGGCTCCCACGAATTCAGGGTTCGCGCCACCAACAATGCCGGCGATACGCAGCCGAACGAGGCAAAGTGGAATCCGGCCGGCTACTTGCGCAACGTCGTCGAAACCGTTCGCGTCACGGCGGCGTAAGGAGGATTGTGATGAATCGTCTTTTTACTCTCGCGCTTCTCCCCGCCATAGGCGCCATCACCGCGCTGAGTCTCGGCTCGCTTACCGCGGCTCCGGTCAAGTACAAACTCCCCGAGGAAACCGTCGCGCTCAAGCCCGGCCCCAATCTTGAGGTCGTGAAGAACAACTGCACGGCGTGCCATTCGGTGGACTACATCAGCACCCAGCCGCGCGGGCCGAAATTCAAAAAGGATTTCTGGCAGGCCGAAGTGACCAAAATGATCAAAGTGTATGGCGCGCCCATCGACGATGCGGACGTTCCCAAGATCGTCGACTATCTTGCCGCGACGTACTGAATTGGATCGATGAACCGAACCCGCGCCCCCGGGCACGAGGCCACGTCACGGCGCGGGTCTCCCTCATTCAGTAAAACTTAACGATCAGCATTTCGCGGTCATTTGCCGCGTCAAATGCTCGCAAAGTACTGAAAAGCTGCCAATCGGCCGCCATATTGAACATTTTGGCCAAGATCGAACTGAGGTTTAAGCTATCATGGCTGCCCTATACCGCGTATCCTGCGGTCGTCGGACATGCCGGTTTGCGGGGATCGGCAGTCCGTTTTTATTTTTGATCCCGCGGAGACGACGTGATGGCTAAAGGTACTGTGAAGTGGTTCAACGCGACCAAGGGTTTTGGCTTTATTCAGCCCTCCAGTGGCGGCAAGGACGTATTTGTTCATATTTCTGCGGTCGAGAAAGCTGGCCTTTCCTCGCTCAACGAGGGACAGACAGTGGAATACGAAGAGGTTGCCAATCGCGGCAAGACCTCGGCCGAAAACCTTAAGGTTTGACGCCGCAGCGTGGCCGGTTAACAGCGCTCTCTCGGATGCAATCCGGGAGTGCAGCTTCAAAAAATCTCAAATAGCTGTATCGGCGAGAGTGGGCACCGTCAGTTTTCGGTCGCCCATTTTTCGAGCCTCATCAGATCGGGCGCATCACGCCGGCAGCTCCGATTAGCCGCACGGCCAGATGTACACGACCGATTCGGCGATAGTCGCAAACGCCGCCGGGAGCCGCTCAAACGGCGCCCGCGCGGTCGATCTGCCGCTCACTGGCGCCCCTCATTGGCGCCCTGAAAACATTCCCGGAAAGCTTACGCCAGCGCTTGGCTATGGCGCTGTCGACCATCTCGGCGGCCGGTAGTCCCTTTTTATTTGCCAAGCCAAAATCGCGGCCATCGAACTGTGGCGGCGAGCGGGGTAGATTTGTCCGGGAATGAGGGACTGCGATGCCCCCCGACGAACGACCGCTTCCGACCTTCAATGCGCTGTACGCGCCTGACGATGGCGTCATCGCGGCCAGGCTTCTCGAGACCGCTCACCTCAGCGCCGAACAGAACCAGCGGATCGACCGCAACGCTACCCGTCTGATCGATGCGATACGCGCCAACGACGACCGGCTCGGCGGCGTCGAGGACATGCTTCGCGAGTTCGCGCTCTCTACCAAGGAGGGGCTCGCGCTGATGGTGCTCGCGGAAGCCCTGTTGCGGGTACCGGATAGCCGCACCGCGGACCAGTTCATCGAGGACAAGCTCGGCCAAGGCGACTTCGTACACCACGAAATCAAATCCAGCGCTTTCCTGGTGAATGCGTCGGCGTGGGCGCTCGGCATGTCGGCACGCGTGGTTCAGCCTGGCGAGACCCCGCAAGGAACCATCGGGCAATTGGTGAAACGGTTGGGGCTTCCGGCAGTGCGCGCCGCCACCCGGCAGGCGATGCGGCTGATGGGCAGCCATTTCGTGCTCGGCGAAACCATCGAGGCAGCCTTGGCGCGAGCCGATTCGGCCGGGGCGCTGCGCTACTCCTTCGACATGCTCGGCGAAGGCGCCCGCACCGCGGCCGATGCCGAGCGCTATTTCAATTCCTACAGCAGCGCGATCGACGCGATTGGCCGCGCCGCCGACGATCGGGCGTTGCCGGATCGGCCTGGGATCTCGGTGAAACTCTCCGCATTGCATCCGCGTTTCGAGCCGTTGAGCCGTCGGCGGGTGATGCGCGAACTGGTGCCGCGGCTGATCGATCTGGCGCGGCGCGCCAAAACATACGACTTGAACTTCACCGTGGATGCCGAGGAAGCGGACCGGCTGGAACTGTCGCTTGAGGTGATCGCGGCCACGTTCAGCGATGCGTCGCTGAAGGGCTGGGACGGTTTCGGGTTGGCGATACAGGCGTACCAGAAACGCGCGGAAGCGGTGATCGATTACATCGACGAACTCGCACGCGCGCTGAACCGGCCGGTGATGGTCCGCCTGGTCAAGGGTGCCTATTGGGATACCGAGATCAAGCGCGCACAGGAGCGCGGCCTCGACGACTATCCGGTGTTCACCCGCAAAGCGATGACCGATCTGAACTACATACGCTGCGCGCAAAAACTGCTGGGGCTGCGGCGCCGCCTGTTCCCGCAATTCGCTACCCACAACGCACTGACGGTGGCGACGCTCCTGGAGAAGGCGGGCGGCCACAGCGGCTTCGAGTTCCAGCGCCTGCACGGCATGGGTGAAGCGTTGTACGCCCAGTTGAGCCAAGACCATCCAAAATTGAGCTACCGGACCTATGCGCCGGTCGGAAGCCATCGCGATCTTCTGGCCTATCTGGTGCGGCGGCTTTTGGAGAACGGCGCCAACTCCTCGTTTGTGGCCATGGCGGCCGACGAGGCAATTCCGCTTGCAACGCTGCTGCGACGCCCGGCCGATATCCTCGGCGCTGCGGGCAATGCGCGGCACCCGAACATTCCGTTGCCGCGCGACCTCTATCGACCGCAGCGGCAAAATTCTCGTGGCATCGAATTCGGGGACCGGGCCGCGCTGGGCGGCTTGCTGGGCGCGATCGCAAAAGAGAGCACCCCTGTTGCGGCAGCACCGTTGATCAACGGTCAGACCAAATCAGGCAAGCAACGCCCGATCCTGGACCCCGGCGATCAGGGCGGATCTGCTGGAGCAGCAGTACCCGCACTTCATTGCGCTGTTGCAACGCGAGGGCGGCAAGACCCTCGACGACGCGCTTTCGGAGGTTCGCGAGGCGGTGGATTTCTGCCGCTATTACGCGGCGGAGGGTCGGGAGCTGTTCGGGTATGGCAAAGCCATGCCCGGCCCCACCGGCGAAAGCAATATGCTCAAGCTGCGCGGGCGCGGCGCATTCGTTGCGATCTCGCCATGGAATTTTCCGCTGGCGATTTTTATCGGCCAGATCACGGCGGCGCTCATGGCCGGCAATACGGTGATTGCCAAACCCGCCGAGCAGACGCCATTGATCGCCGCGGAAGCGGTTCGTCTGCTGCATGCGGCCGGCGTTCCTAGCTCAGTGCTGCATCTCTTGCCTGGCGAGGGCAGCGTAGGCGCCGCGCTGACCGAACATCCGGATATCGCCGGCGTCGTCTTCACCGGATCGACCGAAGTGGCGCGTTCGATCAATCGCGTGCTGGCCGCCAAGGACGGCCCGATTGTGCCGTTGATCGCCGAAACCGGCGGCATCAATGCCATGATGGGCGCGGCGCGCGAGCTCGCAATCGGTGATCCCAGCGATCCGGCCAGTCAAATCGGCCCAGTGATCGACGCGCAGGCAAAACAGCGGCTCGATGCGCATATCGCGCGAATGAAGAAGGAGGCCCGGCTGCGTTTCGCAGGCAGCGCTCCCAACGGCAATTACGTCGCGCCGCATATATTCGAACTCTCAGACGCCACTCAATTGAGCGAGGAAGTATTCGGACCGGTTCTGCATGTGGTGCGCTATGCCGCCGACCGGCTCGATCATGTGCTGCAATCGATCGAACGCAGCGGCTATGGGCTGACACTCGGCATTCACTCGCGCATCGACGACACCATCGCTGCCGTGATCGATCGGCTTTCAGTAGGCAACGTCTATGTCAACCGCAGCATGATCGGCGCCGTGGTCGGGGTACAGCCGTTCGGGGGCCAGGGATTGTCGGGCACGGGCCCAAAGGCCGGCGGACCACATTACCTGACGCGCTTTGCGACCGAACAGACCGTGACGGTCAATACAGCCGCTGCCGGAGGCAATGCGGCGCTGATCTCGGATAGTGAATAAGCGCGCGCGCCTGGACGTCCTCCGCTCGATGACCCCGCAAGAAAGTCCCGTTGCATATCGCGCCCAACATCGGTCAAATGCATTCAAATCCAGCTTTGACGACAGTTTCCATGACGCGGAATAAAACAAGCAGAAACCCGGGGAGCGACGGCACCATGGAAAAGGGCATCTTCGAAGGCCTCAAGGTTCTCGACTGCGCGAGTTTCATCGCAGCGCCAGCGGCGGCAACGGTGCTGTCCGATTTCGGCGCCGACGTGATCAAGATCGAACCGCCGGGGCTCGGCGATCCCTATCGCAACCTGCCGAACCTGCCGGGATATCCCGCCAGTCCGCACAACTTCGCGTGGATGCTGGAGTCTCGCAACAAGAAGAGTCTTGCGCTCGACCTCTCCAAAGCGGAAGGCCGGCGCGTGCTGTATCGGCTTGTCGGCGAGACCGATGTGTTCATTACCAATTTTCCACCGGCGGTGCGCAAGCGACTCGGAATCACTTACGAGGAATTGATGCCGCTCAACGAGCGGCTGATCTATGCATCGTTTACAGGCTACGGCGAAAAAGGGGCGGAGGCCGACAAGCCCGGCTTCGACAGCAATGCGTACTGGGCACGCTCGGGGCTGATGGATCTGGTGCGCGCGGATGAGCACACCACGCCGGCGCGCTCGGTGGCCGGCATGGGCGACCACCCCTGCGCGATGGCGTTTTACGGCGCGATCGTCACTGCGCTCTATAAGCGCGAGCGCACCGGCACGGGCTCGCATGTGAGTTCTAACCTGATGGCTAACGGCATCTGGGCCGCGTCCGTCCTCGCCCAGGCCAAGCTATGCGGGGCCAAGTTCCAGGAACGACGCCCGCGCGAGCGCGCGTTGAACGCTGTCACCAATCACTACCAGTGCAAGGACGGGCGCTGGCTCATTCTGTCCTTGCTCAATGAGGAGCGGCAATGGCCGACGCTGGCCACTTGCCTGGGCCGGGAAGATTTGATCACTGATCCCCGGTTTGCCACCAGGCCCGATCGCCATGTGCGCTCGGTGGAACTGATCAAGATCTTCGACGACATTTTTGCCACCAGGGATCTTGCCGAATGGCGCCGCATCTTGGACGGTAACGGCCTGGTGTTCGGCGTGGTCGGCATCCTCGATGATATTCCCGAGGACAAGCAGATGATCGAGAACGAAGTGCTGGTGCCGTTCGAGGGCGAGACCATGTTGACGATCAGTAGCCCGATCTGGGTCGACGGCAGCAAAAAAGTTCGGCCGCGCCGCCCGCCCGGGATCGGCGAGCACAGCGACGAAATTTTGCGCGGCGCAGGCTATGATGAGGAGGCGATCCGGCAATTGCGGGCGTCAGGCGCGGTGGCTTGAGCAGCCTATCGGTTGTTCATCAGTACCAAAGCCAGCGCGGCACAGGCGATAATCAACGCGGTCGCGATCGCCCAGCCGCTGACGCGGATATTCCACCTGGTTTGCTGCGCGCTTTCATTGCTGGCGATTTCGCGGTTGCGCGCCTTGTTCTCTTCCTCCATGTCTTTCAGCGTCCGCCCCTCCCGCTGATGAAGGTCGACCCTCCGTCCACTTTTCCTGCACAGGTCTAGGCCCCGGCGGTCGTCGATGGACGCAGCCCCGCTTGATACGACGCCGCCTGTTCGGGGCTCTTGCCGGTTCCTCCCATTCCCGCGAGCCGGCTTATCCAGAAAGCCGCAAGCGCCGCGCACATCGCGGCGCCCGCGGCCGCCATGAAGACCGACGCCGCGCTCCATTTCATGGTCAGCAGCATGCCGCCGACCAGCGGGCCAACGATCGAACCTACTCGGCCGATGCCGAGCGCCCAGCCGACGCCGGTGGCTCTGACGGAGGTTGGGTAGAACGCCGCAGCCAGCGCGTTGGCGGCGATCTGGCCGCCGACAACGCAGAACCCGGCGGCGAAGATAGCCATGGTGACGAACACGACGGAATGGCCGAGCTGGCCGATTGCACCGACGGCGAAGACCGCGATGAAATACACCAGCGCCAGCGCGCGAAATGAGAAGCGGTCGATAATGCTTCCCAGCGCAAAGGTCCCGACCACGCCGCCGACCTGCAACATCGATCCGATCGCGGCCGATGAAGCAACGGAGGAGCCGAGGTCATTAAGGACCGTAGGCAGCCAGTTCGACAGGAAATAGAGGTCGAGCAAACTCATGAAAAACACCACCCACAGCAACAGCGTGACCAGGGTTCGTCCTTCCCGGAACAGATGCACCACCGGAATTCCAGGCAAATGAGGTTCGTCGATGACGAACTGCCTCGCAGGCGCAAACGCGGCGTTAGGGTTGATCAACCTCAACAACTCGGCCACGCGCTCGTTGGCGCGGCCGGTGAGCGCGAGGAAGCGCACCGACTCCGGCAGCCGCAGCGCAAGTATAGGAACCAGCAGAAGCGGCGCAACACCGCCGACGACAAACACGGAGCGCCAGCCGAATTGGGGAATCAACGCCGCGGCCACTAGGCCGCCCAGCGCTGCGCCGACCGAGAACCCGCAAAACATGATCATCACCATGGTGGCGCGCCTGCGGCACGGATTGAATTCGGATGTCATGGCGACCGCGTTGGGCATTGCGCCGCCGAGACCGAGGCCGGTCAGGAATCGGATCGCAAGCAGCGTGTTGAGATCGTTTACGAAGGCGGTGACGAGCGCGCCGATGCCGAAAGCCAGCGTGGAAAGAATGATGATCTTCTTTCGCCCGATGCGGTCGGCCAGAGGTCCGAACAGAAGCGCGCCGATCATCAGCCCGAACAGGCCTGCGGAGAACACGGGACCTAAGGCGCCTTTGGTGAGGCCCCATTCCTTGGCCAGCGCGGGCGCGACATAGCCGATCGCCTGGGTGTCGAAGCCGTCCAGAAACAACACCGCTGCGCAGGTCAACAGCAGTTTGACTTGAAATCCACCGACCGGCTGCTGGTCGATGAATTCAGCAACATCGACTTGCGATGCGCCGCCGCGTTGAGCTTCAGAAGTCGCCATGGTCTTCCCTCTCCCTTGAAATGGTCTGATCGGTTGCTGCCGAGAACCGCAAAGGTTTGCGCCTCACCGCGTGCGCAATGCATCCTTCGAATAACCGGCGATGCGTTTGTAGCCCTCGGATAAAGCGACCAGTTCCTCACGGCTGATGACGTCGTCGATCGCGGCGAACGGCTGGTCGTGGGTGCGCTGATACACCTCGCGCAGGATGGCATCGGGCGGATTGGTACGGTTGGTCAGAACAATGCGCGTGGTGGCTTCCAGCCGCTGCTTTTCGTAAGCAGCCAACGCCGCAACCGGATCGCCGTTTTCAAGCAGCGCCGATGTCAACGCCTGCGCATCGAGAATCGCCTGACCTGCGCCATTGGAGCCGCGCGGCACCATCGGATGGGCGGCATCGCCAAGCAACGTCACCCGCCCGAAACTCCAGCGGGGCAGCGGGTCCTGATCGACCATCGGAAATTCCAGCAC
>VAZS01000222.1 GCA_005884855.1 Alphaproteobacteria bacterium
ATCCGTTGGCCAATCGTTCGAATTAGCCGGCATTTGGCCCGGTTTCGCTGGCTTAACCCGCATCTTGCGGCATATAAGCCTGATCTCCCCGGAGTTCGTTGCCCAATGACCCCTTCTCGCGATATTTCGCGCCTGCTCGAGATCATGGCGGCGCTTCGGACGCCCGGCACTGGTTGCCCGTGGGACCTTGAACAGGATTTCGCGACGATCGCGCCCTACACAATCGAGGAGGCCTATGAAGTTGCTGACGCCATCGCCCGCAGTGACCTCGATGATCTCAGGGAGGAACTCGGCGACCTCCTGCTGCAGGTGGTGTTTCATGCCCGCATGGCTGAAGAGAAAAACGCGTTCTCGTTCGGCGATGTAGTCGAGGCGATCACGCGCAAGATGATCAGGAGGCATCCGCATGTCTTCGCAGACAGCAGCGGCCGGTTGACGCCGTCCGATGTCAAAGGCGCCTGGGAGCGCATCAAGGCTGAGGAGAAAGCAGAACGCGCCTTGGGGCGTCGATCAGAACAAGCGTCGCACACATCCCTGTTGTCGGGCGTGAAAACCGGTCAGCCGGCGCTGGCGCGCGCCATGAATTTACAGCGCAAGGCTTCCAGCGTCGGGTTCGACTGGAACGATCCGCGCGCGGTACTGCGCAAGATTCGCGAGGAGGCCGACGAAATTGAATCCGCCCTCGATCGCGGTGATTCAAACGAACTCGCCGAGGAAGCCGGAGATTTGCTGTTCGCAGCGGTTAATCTGGCACGACATGTCGGGGCCGACCCTGAGCTTGTGCTCCGCGGCACCAATGCCAAGTTTGAGCGCCGATTTGGCTACATAGAACGCGCTTTGAACTCACAGGGACGTTCGCTGGAGGGCGCTTCGCTCGACGAAATGGATGGGCTGTGGAACGAGGCCAAGACCGCGGAGTCGTCGCGACAAGATAAACCTGGTGAACGCTAAAGCCGTACTGCACACATGCTTAAGTGAAGCCGGAAAGACGGACTCGAAGATTATCAACTCTTGGTCGACCGTCTGATGTCGCGAGGCGAGCTGCCATAGAGCTTCCGAAAACAGCGGCCGAAATGGGAAAGATCGCTGAAACCAACGTAAGAGGCGATCTTTCCTATCTCCCAGAAACTAAATCGCGGCTCGCAAAGCATGCGATAGGCGCGCGTCAGGCGGTGATTGAGAAGAAAACTTGAAAACGTTGTACCGTCGCTTTCGAACAGTCTCTGAATATGGCGGTTCTCCACGATGTAGGCCTTGGCGGCATACAGACGAGCGGCTGGAACACCTCGCGCCTCAGCGATGTAGGCGCCATCGCGCGTAGCACCAAGCGTGAGCGCGACGAGATCGGTGACGTGGTTTACGACCAAGTGTCGAAGCTCGGGCGGAGACTCGAAAGCGCCATCGGTCAACAAGGCATTCGCGTACCCGATCAGAAGTCTAAGCGTGTTAGTCTCGGCGGGGATGGGTCTCATCGTGATGTCATCGATGCCGATCACGAGCGGCGACAGGATGGAGCGAGGAATTCGAACGACGGTTGAGCCTCCGAAGCTCGGACGATCTAACGTGCTTGCTTCCGCAGCATTCGTCAGAATGGCCCCGCAGCCATAATCCAGTTCGCGGCCGCCTGCTGACACACTCACCGAACCACTGGTGTTGATACGAAAAATGAAATCGTCGTTGCCGTCATCGGCAATAAGCTGGCGGGTTCGTATCATGCGGCCAGGCGTGTAGAGTCCCGATAGCAGTTGCAATCCCGGCAGCGAACGTGCCGCCATGTCGACCTTCAATGGTATATCCGGAGGCGGCGGTTCGATTTCGACCTTGAAAACTGAAGGGCCAAAATGCTCGCGCCAAATCGCGGCGCGATCCTTCTCGGGCAGATCGTCTGTCGAAAAACGAACGATTGAAAAATCGTTTCGATCGGTCATGCGGATCGTCTTTGTAAAAGCCCCGGCTCGCGGCTTTGTATAGCGAAGAAGGCGTCCGCGCATAGCAAACGAGCGCAATTCTTACAACCGTCTGCCCCAACCATAAATTGTGATGTAGCCGATTTGCAACGCCGATCCGAAATCTGCACGGATGTCGTTGGGGTCAGATGAATTGTCGCTGTTGGACGAGTTTTGCATCATCGCCACGCTGTTTGCCCGTAGCGCCCACTTGAGGATGTTTTTAAACCTCGAATCTCAAGGTGCACGAAGTGGAGCGGTGGAAGTGGAAATGGTTGGGCAAATGGTTGCGGGGCACATGGCGAGCGTCGTGTGGCGAGAGTTTGCTACCAGCAGGTTCGCGAAGGGCTTTCTGGTGACTGCGGCTGTGACAGTTGTGACGGCAGCCATGGCGATCGCTCCGGCCATGATGTCGCAAGCGTCGGCTCAATCGTTCACGCAAGCCCTGGTGTTTGGCGACAGCACTGTCGACAGCGGTTTTTACAAAGTGGTGGGGAATCCGGGCAGTCCTTTTCTTCCGTACAACACCGCTTTTGCAAATGCCATTGCGGCAGGCGGAACAGGTGCGCCCACCAGTGCGGGCGCGTTGATGAACTCGCAAGTTCTGGCGGCTTTTTTTGGATTAAGCGCCAACCCTGCCAACCAGCCTGGCGGCACAAACTTCGCGACCAGCGGCGCAAAGAACACTGTTGTCAACAGTTTAACAAACGGCGGATTTCTGGCTGCAATTCCGACAGCAACACAGATGGCTAATTATCTTGCGGCGAACGGTGGCCACGCCAACAGCAACGGCCTGTACTTGATTAGCTCCGGCGGCAACGACGCGTCCTTCGCCTTCAGCGCAGCGGGCCCACCGCTCCAGTCCGACAAAGTTGGCTATCTCGTAGGTCAAGCCAACCTGCTGTCATCCGCGATTAGCAATCTCGCCGCCGCCGGCGCGCGCACTATCATCGTTCCTGATCAAACCTTTTCATTGCCGACAAATTCTCTGCGCCGAGATGCTGAACTCGCCTACAGTCAGGCGCTTTGGTCCGGGTTGGCCGCAAAGGGAGTCAACTTCATTCCGGCGGACTTCAATGCGGTGATGGTGGCCGTCCTTGCGAGTCCGTCTTCGTTCGGTTTTCCATTCGTAGGCACCACTCAAACGGCCTGCACGAATGGCGGCTTTGCGACTGCATTCGCGTTGCTCTGCCTTTCAGATGTCAGCGCGCCAGTGCACCTCAAACAACCGGACGCGGGACAAACCCATCTATTCGCAGACGACGAACACCTCGCAGCTGAAGGTCAAAGAATCCAGGCGGGCTATTACTATAGCTTGCTGGTGGCGCCCAGCGAGATTTCGTTCCTGGCAGAAAACGCAGTTCAGTCGCGCACCATCACTGTGGCAGGTATTCAGGACCAGATCGGCATCTCGCGGCAGCGGCCGACCGCGGGCTTTAACGTCTGGTTCAATGGCGATGTCTCCAGTTTGAAAATCAGCAATCCCGCGCCGGGTTTTCCAGGTGACCCCAGCACGCCGCTATCGGGCACTGTCGGGCTCGACTACAAGTCGACCAACGGCCTTCTGCTCGGCGGCGCGTTCACCACGGGAGCGCAGACGCCAGGGTTTGATCTTGGCGGAAAATTCAAGCAGAAAGAAAACGCGGGTAGCGTTTATGGCGGCTACCTCAGAGGTCCGAGCTGGGGCAGCGTGATCGCAACCTATGGCGCGTTGAATTACGATGTGAATCGAATCGTGCCGATTGGCATCACGTTGCAGAATAACCATGGCAAGACCAACGGCTCGAACGTTTCCGTCGCGTTGCAGGGCGGGCACGATTTCGCTCTCGGCGCCATGACCCATGGCCCGGTGGCGGGATTGACCTGGCAGGAGGTCAAAGTTGGCGGTTTTACCGAAACCGGCAGCTTCACCAGTCTCGCATTCGGTGGTCAGACCCGCGAGTCGCTCATCAGCGGCGTCGGTTACAAGGCGAGCTATGATCTCGGCCGGTTCCGCCCCTATGTGCAGGCCGTGTGGAATCATGAATACGCATCCGACCGCACCGTGCGGGCCTCGCTGACGACGATCGAAGCGCCAAGCTACGAGATGCCCGCTGTCAAGCTCGGCAGGGATTGGGCGACCGGAACGCTGGGCACGATGATGAACATATCAAGCGCCTTCACCGGCATCGCGTCCTTCACTGCGCAAGCTGGCCAAACCGGGGTGAAGACTTACGGTGGCCGCGTCGGTTTGAATTACATGTTCAATTGAGAGAAAGCCATCCAGGCAGGCGTTCTCATGTCAATGCTTACAGGCCGCGAACTTGAATTCCTCGCTAGCTTGCAAACAAACTGGCGTAGGCTCTATCTGAGCGAGGTCGGGCGTCTCCTGAAACAGGACGACACATGCGACGACCTACCGGAAGTCCCTTCCAGCCGTCAACCACAAGGAAAATATAAAATGACCATATACGGATGGATGAGTTGCTTCGCGGCGGCCGCAATGCTTGCCGGGCTTTCGTTTGGCTCTGCTCTTGCGGACGAGACGGTAAACTTCGGCGGTTCGCGATCCGTGCTGATCAAGCCGAAGGCCCCACATGGGAGTGTGATCTTGATGGCTGGTGGCGATGGCGCCATCCGCGCGGGCGATCATGGCGATATCCACGGTATGAATGGCAATCAGCTTGTCCGAACACGTCACGCCTATGCGGCTCGTGGGCTGGCGGTGCTCGTGGCGGATGCGAGCACCGATCTCAGCAGCGCGGTTCAATATATGGCCGCGATCAAGCGGCCGGTCACCGTCATCGGAACCAGCAAAGGCACCATACGCGCCGCTGAGGGAATTGCGCGTGGGGCGCGGCCGGACGCGTTGGTATTGACCTCGGGATTTCTCAGCTCCGAGTCGGGCAGTGGCTACAGCGTCATGTCGATCCTCGGCTCACCGGCATCGCTGCCGCGCACGCTCGTCATCCATCACAGCCAGGATGGCTGCAGGGTGACATTGCCGGCTGGCGTGGACCCCTTCATCAAATGGTCGGCCGGACGTGCGCGCGTCGCCTGGATCAACGGCGGCAATACCCAGGGCGACCCATGTGAGGCATTTTCGCATCATGGCTTCAACGGCCAAGATGGGCAAATCGTAGGAATCGCCGCGAGCTTTCGGTAAGATCGATTGGCAGCGCGACGTCTTGATCACCGCGTGTACACCCCAGACGATTCCACGTGCGGCACGGCGTCGAAGCGGTCGATAACGACTTCGCGCTTGGTCTCATCGACCCGCACGGTCATATCAAAGCGGCCGTCATGAAGTTCTTTGCTGAGAACTTCTGAATTTCGATGCAGCCAGCTGATGCCGGCGCCGTCGGAGGCCTCGATGGACAGATCCAGCGTCATGCGAGTTAGCGCCAGCCGGTCCTCGATGGCCGCGAGCAGCGCACCGATCCCCTCGCCTGTCTCTGCCGAGACCAGAAAACAAGGGCGTTCCGCCGGACGGCGCGCCGCGATGTTCTTGAGGTTCTCACGCGCGTCCTGATCGAACCGGTCGATCTTGTTCCAGACTTCCAGAATGCGCTGTCCCGCATCCGGATCGATGCCGAGCTGACGCAGCACGGTATCGACGTCGCGCTGCTGCGCTTGCGCATCTTCATGCGAGATGTCGCGGACGTGCAGGATGAGATCGGCTTCCAGCACTTCTTCCAAGGTCGCACGAAACGCCGCAACCAGTTGCGTCGGCAAATTGGAAATGAAGCCGACAGTGTCCGACAGCATCGCCTTGCCGCCATGCGGCAGGCTGAGCGCACGCAAGGTCGGATCCAGAGTTGCAAACAACATGTCGGCTGCCTGCACGTCTGCGCGGGTCAGGCGATTGAACAGTGTCGATTTGCCGGCATTGGTGTAGCCGACAAGCGCTACGACGCGGTACGGCACGCGCTGTCGTCCCGCGCGGTGCAGCCGCCGCGTTGCCTGGACCTTCCTGATTTCATTCTCAAGACGCGTGATACGCTCGCCAATCAGGCGGCGGTCGGCCTCGATCTGGGTTTCGCCGGGACCGCCCATGAAGCCGAAGCCGCCGCGCTGGCGTTCGAGATGGGTCCAGGACCTCACCAGCCGGCTGCGCTGATAATTCAGATGCGCCAGCTCCACCTGCAACGCGCCTTCCTTGGTTTTGGCGCGGCGGCCAAATATTTCGAGAATCAACCCCGTACGGTCGAGAACCTTCGTATTCCAGGCTTTCTCAAGGTTGCGCTGCTGGATCGGCGACAGAGCGCAATCCATGACTACCAGCTCGATATCGTGACCGGTGATGAGCGCGACGATCTCCTCAACCTTGCCCTTGCCGAGATAGGTCGCTGGCGTGATCTTGCTGACTGGCGCGGTCAGCGCATCGGCAACGGTCAGGTCAATGGCGCGCGCCAGACCCACGGCTTCTTCAAGCCGCGCCTCACTCTTGCGAACGGCATGCTGATCCGTTTGCGCCTCAGGATCGCCGCGGCGCCTGCGCAAGTAAGGGCCGATGACGATCACCCGCCCGGTCGCTTCATTTTTTGCCGACCGCGGACGGTCGGCACCCCCTGCGATATCTCGGGGTTCCAATCAGATCACTTTCAAGCCGGAGCGTCCTCGCCGCCTTCGAACAACTGGATCGGAGCCCCCGGCATGATGGTCGAGATCGCGTGCTTGTAGACAAGTTGCGAATGACCGTCGCGCCGCAGCAGCAAGCAAAAGTTGTCGAACCAGGTGACAATCCCCTGCAGCTTCACTCCATTGACCAGAAAGATCGTGAGTGGCGTTTTGGTTTTGCGAACGTGATTAAGGAAGGTGTCTTGTAGATTTTGAGCGCGGTCTGCCGCCATTGTTCTTATCCCGCCGTCTTGTTTGCTTCTTTTTATTGAACCGGCTGCTGCTGCCTGTTGGAAGCGTTGCCGGTTGCCCGCGCTCCCCTGAGATCCCCCTCCGGAAGGCGCGGCGGCGTGATTAGAAGGCAGGCGCGCTTTTTAGGCAAGCCGGATCGCGCCCGCGATTGTGGGGCATCGGTGCAATTCCCCCGAAATGCCCAGAAACAGGGCAAATTTCTCGCGCGAGCCCATACGAGAACCGCCTAGCCCACGCCGAGAGCCTTGAGCTTGCGATGCAGAGCGGAGCGCTCCATCCCGACAAATTCGGCCGTGCGCGAGATATTCCCAGAGAACCGGCTGATTTGGGCGATAAGGTAATCGCGTTCGAACACTTCCCGCGCCTCGCGGAGCGGCAACCCCATGATGTGCTCGCCATTGTTGCTGGTCGGCATCGCCGGCACCATAGAGCCGACGTCCTGCGGCAGCATGTCGGCAGTGATGATCACTTCCGGCCCGCCGCCCGCCAAAATCATGACTCGCTCGACATTGTTGCGGAGCTGTCGGACGTTTCCGGGCCAGACGTGGGACTGCAATACTGCCATCGCGTCCTGGCCTATCTGGCGTTTAGGTAGTCCCGTAGCCACCGAAATTTGATCCATGAAGTAGTTGATCAGCTCTGGAATGTCCTCGCGTCGCTCCGAAAGCGGCGGCACGCGTATCGGCACCACCGATAGACGATGATAAAGATCCTCGCGGAATCGCCCTTCCGAGATCTCCTCTTCCAGGTTGCGCGCCGTCGAGGAGATGATGCGAACGTCGACGTTGACCTTGCTGCTACCGCCCGAGCGCTGGAAGGTCTGATCGACCAGCACCCGCAAGATCTTGTTCTGCGTTTCGCGCGGCATGTCGCCGATCTCATCGATGAACAGCGTGCCGCTATGGGCTTCTTCCAAGGCCCCCGGCTTGCGCTGGTGTCCGCCATTCGACTGTTCGATCCCGAATAATTCGACCTCCATGCGCTCCGGCGTGATCGCCGCCGCATTGATGACGACGAAAGGTCCTTCGGCGCGGCTTGAGAGATTATGCAGCGTGCGCGCCGCCAATTCCTTGCCCGAGCCGGAAGGTCCGACGATCAGAATGCGGCTGTTGGCCTTGGCGGCCCGCTCGATGGTCTGGCGCAGCTGATTCATGCAGGCGGAGCGTCCGGTCAGGATGCTCGCCGCAGGCGCAAGCTGTTTGAGTTCCTTTACCTCGCGCTTGAGCCGCGAGGTCTCCAGCGCCCTGGTCGCCACCAAAATCAAGCGATCGGACTTGAACGGCTTTTCGATGAAGTCGTAGGCGCCGCGCTTGATCGCGGCGACCGCGGTTTCGATATTGCCGTGCCCGGAGATCATAACAACGGGCAGATCGGCATGGTCGCGCTTGACGTGCTCCAGCAACTGCAGCCCGTCGAGTTTGCTGCCTTGCAGCCAGATGTCGAGAAACACCAGATGCGGGCGGCGGTTGGAGATTTCCGCTAACGCCGAATCGCTGTCGCGCGCGGTACGGGTGGTGAAGCCCTCGTCAGAAAGAATGCCCGCAACGAGATCTCGAATATCTGCTTCGTCGTCGACAATCAGAATGTCACTTGCCATGGGTCACGCCTGTGTTGTCAGTTGCCTGTTGCGGCTTTGATTTTTGTTTGGTTTTCAATCGCGTCTGCCGGCTGCGTAGTTTCGGTTACCGGCGATTTTGTCTCGAGCCCCTCTTCCTTGCCGTCGGGATTCGGTGCATGGCCCGATATGGCAAAACGCAACCGCATCCAGGCACCGCGCTGGCCGGGCCGGACGTCGGCGGCATCGTTGAGTTCGATCCGCCCGCCGTGGTCTTCCAGAACGCGGCCGACGATCGCCAGCCCTAGCCCGGTACCCTTTTCGCGCGTCGTTACGTAGGGCTCGAGCAGCCGGGCGCGGCTCACTTTCGGCAGGCCGATCCCGTTGTCAATGACGTCGATCACGATGTCCGAATTGTCGCGCGCGGCGATAACCTCAATGCGGCCCTTTCCCAATTCCTGTGACGGGACCGCCTCGATGGCTTCCGTGGCATTCTTGATGATGTTGGTCAGCGCCTGTGAAATCAGCCGCCGATCGAATTGCGCCCGCATCGGCTCTTCCTTGATATCGGCTTCGATGTGGATGTCCGGGTGGCCGACCCGCATCAGGAACACGGCCTGCCGCACCGTGTCGGCCACGTCCTCGCCTTCGATCACAGGCTTAGGCATCCGCGCAAACCGCGAGAATTCATCGACCATCCTTCTTATGTCGTCGACCTGCCGCACGATTGTATCCGTGCATTGCTCGAAGACCGCCTTGTCTTCGGTGATCACCTTGCCGAATTTGCGGCGAAGCCGCTCGGCCGAAAGTTGGATCGGTGTAAGCGGGTTCTTGATCTCGTGCGCGATGCGACGGGCGACATCGGCCCAGGCGGATGTGCGTTGTGCGGAAACCAGCTCGGTAATATCGTCCAGCGTAATGATGTAGCTGTCGCGCGAATGGCTGGTCTGCTCGGCGCTGACGCGTACCGAGAGATTGCGCTCATGGCCCTCACGATTAATCGTGATCTGGCCCTGCACCAATCGCTGCGTCCCTTCGCGCGCGGTCTTCATGATATCATCGAGTTCAGGCAACACATCCGACAGCGGATGACCCAAAGTCTCCGATTCGGCGTGACCGATCAGCTTTTCAGCAGAGCGATTGAGAATGCCGACGCTGCCGGAGGCATCGACCCCGATGATCCCGGCGCTTGCCGAGGACAACACCGCCTCGATGAAGCGGCGGCGGCTGTCGATCAAGTCGCTTGCGCTGACCAATTCGTCGCGCTGGGTACGCAGCTCCTGGGTCATCTTGTTGAAAGTCTGGCCAAGCTGGGCGAGATCGCCTTCCGACTTATGCACCGGAACCTGAACATGAAGATCGCCAGTCGAGACGATATTGGCGGCGCTCATCAACCGCCGTATCGGCGTCACCAGCCGATTGGCGAAGTTCAGGCCGATCAGCACCGATGCCATCAGGATGGTTAGCCCGATTACGGCAAACATCAGCGCAAGTGACACCTGCATCCCGAGCCGTCGCGACTCCAACTCGGCATATTCGGCAACGCTGGCTTGGGTTTCGTTGACCTGCGCCACCACGTGCGGATCAAGCAGACGTGCCACGTAGAGGAAGGTGTCGTTGAATGCACGCAGCCGGATTACGGCCGCTACGTAATTGCCCTCAGGAAAGACCGAGATCTCGGGCTCGTTTTCCTTGACGTTACTGAGGAATTCCGGCGCCGGCGTCGTGAATGCCTGCTGAATTCCCGTCTGCGCCGTCTCAAGGACATTGCGCTCCTTGTCGATCAGCATAGCGCCCGGCAGGTTGCGCTGAGCGGCACTTGCAGTCAGAAGCTCGCGAAACGTGCGCCGATCCTGGTCGTACAGCGGCCGGGCGTGAGAAATATCATTTGCCATTCCCAGGATGTCGCCACGAATAAGCTCAGCATGCTCGTAAAGATATGCTCGCGCAACGATCAACGAGTTCTGGATCACCTCGCGCGTTGGTCCGGAAAACAGACGATCGAAACCCCGATCGATAGTCACGTTGGCGACGATCGCCACCAAAACGGCGGGCAACACCGCGATGACCGAAAACAAACCGACGATCTGGACGTGCAATTTCGCCGCGGCGCGGCCGCGCCGGCGGGCTTGAACGACGGTCCAGACTTCGCGGACGATAATGCCGACCAACAGCAGGATGACCCCTGCATTGATCAGCATGAAGGAGATGACGACCTCGCGGGTCGGTTGGATTCGGGTAAGGCCCGTGAGCACCACGAATGTAAGCAGGGCTGACAGCAGCGCGACCGCGACCGCAAACGGCGCCACCAACCTCCAGAGGGACCGGCCCCTTGGTTCGGCGAACGACGGATCGAGCGATGCGACCGAGGTATCTGCGCTGGACATTTGGGTAGGGGGCGAGTGAAGCCCGCCGGCGGCCGAGTGATGCATTCATATCACAATGTTGCCGGATTGCGACAATTCCGCGGCGTGTGTCACGCACCGAACCATGCAGCTTTGCCGTTTTGAGCTCTAACTGCCCGTCCGGTAAACCTGAATGTCCAGATCGCGAATTTTTTTGCGCAGGGTGTTGCGGTTAAGGCCGAGTAAATCGGCGGCCCGGATTTGATTGCCCCTGGTCGCTGCGAGCGCTGCCGTGAGCAGCGGGACCTCAATTTCCTTGAGGATGCGGTGATAGAGTCCCGGCGGCGGAACGCCATTGGCAAAGCCCGAGAAGTGCGACGACAGGTAGGCTTCGACCGCACCGCCAAGATTGTCGCTGCCGTTATGCACGCTGCCGCCCGAGGTCACCGCAGGAGGCGCCAGCTCGCCGTCGATAACCGACCCCGTAATCACATCCTGTGGATACAGGGCCGCGAGCCGCCGCGCGAGGTTTTCGAGCTCGCGAACATTGCCCGGCCAGCGATATTGCTTCATGCGTTCCAGCGCCAGTGTATCGAGCTTCTTCGGCGGTAGCCCGTCCTTCTCGGCCAAGGCAAAGAAATGCCGTATCAGATCCGGCAAATCCTCGATCCGCTCGCGTAATGGCGGCAGACGCAACGGCACGACGTTAAGGCGAAAGAACAGGTCCTCGCGAAACAGACCCTGCTGAATCAGGATGCGTAAATCCTTGTTGCTGGCGGCAACGATGCGAACATCGGTCTTGATCGGGGTGCGGCCGCCCACGGTGGTGTATTCGCCCTGCTGCAGCACGCGCAGCAATCTCGTCTGCGCCTCCATCGGCATGTCGCCTATTTCATCCAGAAACAGCGTACCGCCTTCAGCCTGCTCGAAGCGACCCGAGGCGCGGGTGTTGGCGCCGGTGAATGCGCCGCGCTCGTGGCCGAACAGTTCCGATTCGATCAGGTCGCGGGGGATCGCCGCCATGTTGACGGCCACGAAGGGACCATTGCGCCGCTTGCCGTAATCGTGCAGCGCGCGCGCCACAAGCTCCTTGCCGGTGCCGGACTCGCCCGAGATCATGACCGTAAGGTCGGTCTGCATCAGGCGCGCCAGCACCCGGTAGATTTCCTGCATCGCCGGCGAACGGCCGACCAGCGGTATCGATTCGAACTCGGAGTCGTCGACGTGGTTGGCTACCCGCTCTTTCGGCTCGGCCAGCGCGCGTCCGACAATGGCGATCAATTCCTTGAGGTCGAACGGCTTGGGCAGATACTCATACGCCCCACGTTCGGACGCGCGGATCGCGGTCATGAAAGTGTTCTGCGCGCTCATGACGATAACCGGAAGATTCGGCCGCATTTTCTTGATTCGCGGCAGCAGATCGAACGCGTTCTCGTCCGGCATCACCACATCGGTAATGACCAGATCGCCCTCCCCCTGACTGACCCAACACCACAGCGTCGCCGCGTTTCCGGTCAGTCGCACCTCGTATCCGGCACGCGAAAGAGCCTGGTTCAAAACCGTGCGGATGGCCGTGTCATCGTCGGCGACAAGTATGCTACCTGTAGGCATCATCATTATTCCTCATCCTGAATCCTGTGAGGCATGCAACGGCGTCCCCGAAACGTCATCGCGTTTGCTTTGATCGAGATGTCGGGCTGTGTTGAACATCGGCAGCAGCACCCGGAAAATCGTTTTTCGCGGCTGGGATTCGCACTCGATGATTCCGCCGTGATCGCCGACAATCTTTGCTACCAGCGCGAGACCAAGTCCGCTGCCCGTCGGCTTGGTCGTGACGAACGGATCAAACAGGTTGGGCAGCAGATCCTCAGGGACGCCGTAGCCGTTGTCCTTGACGCAAAACTCCAGCGGCAAGGAAACACGCGATTTTTTCCCGGGTACCGACAGGCGAACGCCCGGACGGAAAGCGGTCGTGAGTTGAATTTCGCCGTCGCTGCCGAGATCGGCGACTGCCTCAGCGGCGTTCTTCACCAAGTTGAGAAACACTTGAATTAGCTGGTCCTGATTTGCCAGCACCGGCGGTAGCGACGGATCGTAGTCTTCGACGAAGCGGATGTTCCGGGCAAAGCCGGATTGCGCGAGCCGCTTGACGTGATCGAGCACCGAATGAATGTTGACGGGGCCGCGCGCCACCGGCCGGTCATCGCCGAACACCTCCATGCGATCGACCAGGGTGACGATACGGTCCGCCTCGTCGCAAATCAGCCGGGTCAGCATACGGTCTTCCGACGAAGCGGCATGCTCGAGCAGTTGCGCCGCGCCACGGATACCGGACAGCGGATTTTTGATTTCGTGCGCCAGCATTGCCGCCAACGCGATCACCGAACGTGCGGCGCTACGGTGCGTCAATTGACGGTCCATCTTGTCGGCGATGCTGCGCTCCTGCAGCATCACGACGATATGGCCGGGCCGCTCGGTAAGTGGCGCGACGTGAAGATCAACTTGACGGTCACCGCCAATTCGCGGCGTTCCCAAGTCAACCTTATACTCGTTCACTGGCGAGCCGCTCGAACGCACCTGATCGATCAATGCCAGCAGAGGACTACCGAACGGGATTAGTTCCTTCAGCGACTGCCGCCGCAGGAACTGCGTCGAGATCTCGAAAAACGACTCCGCGGCCATGTTGGCATCGACGATCCTGCCGTCGGGCGCAACCAGCAGCACCGGATTAGGCAGAGCATTGAGGATAGCCTCGCTATCTGTCGGGATCGCGCTGCGATGTTCTGCGGCGGAACTCATGCAGCAGCACTCCATGCAAAGTCGTCGAACGCATGCTGAAGAGATCGATGCACGCTTAAGGGATCGTCTGACGTCAGAATCCGCGCGCGCCAGCTCTTAAGCGTCGCCGCCGGCGCACGGCTGCATCGGCCGGCAACTTCCAGAGCCCAGCCAAGATGCTTGCGCGCATGCCGAAGGCCAATGCGCAGTCCATAGTGGCTGCAAATCTCGTCATAAAGGGCACGGATATGGTTGAGTTGCTCCGCGAGTGGCGGCGGTGCTTCGGCGACCCCGGTTTTCAGCGTTCGCGCGATCTGACCGGGCAACCATGGTTGGCCCTGCGCGCCGCGGCCGACCATCACGGCATCGGCGCCGGATTTTTCAAGCGCGGAGACCGCCTTTTCGAATGAGGTGATATCGCCGTTGACAACGAGCGGAATAGTGATCGCATCCTTGACGGCACGCATCGCGCCCCAATCGGCGTCACCCTTGTAGAACTGGCAGCGGGTGCGGCCGTGCACCGAGATCATCTGCACGCCGGCTGCCTCAGCGCGGCGCGCCAGTTCTGGCGCATTGAGGGAGCGTTCGTCCCAACCGAGCCGCATCTTCAATGTCACAGGTACTTTCACCGCCGCGATGGTCGCCTCGATCAACTTCAAGGCGTGGTCCAGATCGCGCATCAAAGCCGAGCCGGACTGGCCTCCGGTTACATGGCGCGCGGGGCAGCCCATGTTGATATCGATGATTTCAGCGCCGGCGGCCTCGGCGATCCGCGCGCCTTCCGCCATCCAGCGGGCCTCGCATCCTGCGAGTTGAACAACGTGCGGACCTATGCCGGTCGCCTCGCACCGCAGCCGCGACATCGGGCGGCCGTTGACGAGATCATCGCTCGCCGTCATCTCGGAGATCACGAGGCCAGAGCCAAGCGATGCCGTCAAACGCCGAAATGGCGCATCGGTGACGCCAGACATCGGAGCGAGAAGAACCGGATTGGCGATATCAATATTGCCTATCTTCAACGGCTTGGAGTTTTGACGGTGGGAGCCTGTCACGGGCTTCTCATTTGCCTGGCAGCTGCCCCATCGCAGATGCAGAAGCTGATTTGAAGCACAAATCTTGTGCAGTCAAGTTCGATGCCTACACTTTAGACAGTTCTCACAATCTTGCAAGTGCACTGCAGCAAAATGTGGTTTTCCCGACAGTGAGCGGGAATCGCTCTGCTTTCGCGCTCGTTCGCGTGATAAGGGCAGTGCGCCGCGACCTTTGCTCCCCTCCAAATCCAGTGCGCTATGTCAAAAGCTGAACGGACTGCAGCCATCCTTGTCGCCGCCGGGCGCGGCCTCCGTGCCGGCTCTGGGGGACCGAAACAGTACCGTTCGATTGGCGGGCAGACCGTGATCTTCCGCGCCATGGAACCGTTTTGCCTGCATCCTGGGATCTTCGCTGTGCAGCCGGTCGTCAATCCGGACGACGCGGCGATGTTCAACGAGGCGGTCAGCCAATTGCGCCACGAGCCTCCCGCGAAAGGCGGAGCGACGCGGCAGGGCTCGGTGCATGCCGGACTTGAAGCGCTCGCAAGCCAAAAACCGGAAGTCGTCCTCATCCACGACGCTGCACGGCCATTCGTGTCGGCAGCGCTGATTTCTCGCGCGATCAACGCCGCTGGCCGTACCGGCGCAGCGATTCCCGCAATCCCGGTTGCGGACACCGTCAAGCTGGTTGGAGAAACCGGAAACGTCGAAGCCACGCCGGAGCGCGCGCGGCTGCGGATCGCCCAAACACCCCAGGCATTCCGCTTTGACATGATCCTCGAAGCCCATCGTCGCGCTGCACGCGAGGGCCGTAGCGATTTCACCGACGACGCGGCGCTGGCTGAATGGGCGGGATTGACCGTGGCGACCTTTGAAGGCGATCCTGCGAACATGAAACTGACCACGCCTGAAGATTTTGTCCGCGAAGAAGCTCGTCTCGGCGCGACGCTTGGCGATGTCAGAATGGGCAGCGGCTACGACGTTCACGCCTTTGGTGAAGGCGATCACCTGATGATCTGCGGCGTCCGCGTGCCGCACAGCCGCGGTTTTCTCGCGCATTCGGACGGGGACGTCGGCCTTCACGCGCTGGTAGATGCGATCCTGGGGGCATTGGCAGACGGCGATATCGGCTCGCATTTTCCGCCAAGCGATCCACAGTGGAAGGGCGCGGCATCCGATAAATTCCTGCAATACGCGGTCGATAGGGTCGCCTTGCGCGGCGGGCGAATTGCTCACCTCGATGTGACGCTGGTTTGCGAGCGGCCCAAGATCGGCCCGTACCGGGACGCCATGCGCGGCCGCATCGCCGAGATCACCGGCCTTTCGCTGTCGCGAGTAGCCGTGAAAGCAACCACCAGCGAACGCCTTGGATTCACCGGCCGCGAGGAGGGCATCGCGGCAATCGCCAGCGCCACCATCCGCCTCCCCTGGGACGACAAGGGCTGGAGCGATTGACATGAGCGGCAGCGACGCCCGCGCCCTCTCCCGCTCGCTGCTCGATCTTTGCCGGATGCGCAAGCTGACCATTGCGACGGCGGAATCCTGCACCGGCGGTCTGCTCGCCGGCGCGCTCACCGAAATTCCCGGCTCCTCCGATGTGATCGATCGCGGCTTTGTCACCTATTCAAACGAGGCCAAGCGCACCATGCTCGGCGTCAAAGCGACGACACTTGCGACGTTTGGCGCGGTGAGCAAGGAAACCGCGACAGCGATGGCGGTGGGCGCGCTGGAGCGAGCCGGCGTCGATCTTGCGGTTTCCATTACCGGAATCGCGGGGCCCGGCGGCGCGACCCCGGGCAAGCCGGTTGGTCTCGTGCATTTTGCAGTCGCCGCGCGCGATGGCCGGATTCTGCATCGTGAATGCCACTTGGGCGCGATCGGGCGCAGCGCGGTGCGCCAGCGCTCCATTGTTGAGGCGTTACGAATGCTGATCGAACTGGCGCGCGGACCGCAGGCCGCCGCAAGACCGCGCCGCGAAGCTGCCAGCCGGATGCATCCGCGGGTGGCGCGTTCGCCTCGCCGTAGCGCCGTAAAGCGGAGGCGGCCGCCCCGCACCTGAATCGAAAGGCCATCATCGAGGGCAGAAGGCCTTCAACCGCGGCCCGCCATCGACGATCTTCCGTAAATCGCATCCGCGCGCTTTTCGAACGCCGCCGCGAACCGCTGAAAAGCAGTGTCGAACATGGTGCCCATCAGTATCGCCAGCATCCGGCTTTTGAATTCGTAACGAAGATAAAACCCGACCTCACACCGATCCTCCGGCTTCGGCTCGAATGTCCAGCGGTTCTCGAGATTGCTGAACGGACCCTTCAGGTACTCGACAAGAATTTTCAAATTAGCCCGGTCAAGCGTCACCTGCGTGGTGAAGGCCTCTCGCACCAGCTTGAATGATACTGTCATGTCGCAGACCACGATCTCGGTGCCGTCATGCCTTCTCGTGCGCTGACGCACTTTCAGCGAGCTGCACAACGGCACGAATTCCGGGTAGCGTTCGACATCGGCGACCAGATCGAACATCTGCGGCGCGCTGTGATTGACCAGGCGCCTGCTGTTGAAACTCGGCATGGTCAGATACTCAGCGCGGTTTTGCCGCCCGCGCTGCTCGCAACCTGGCGAAATCATCGCCGGCGTGGTGCGACGAGCGGGTCAGTGGGCTTGCCGATACCATCAGGAAGCCCTTGGTGTACGCAGTTTTCTCATAAGCCGAGAACTCATCCGGCGTCACATAACGCATCACCGCGTGATGCTTCCGGGTCGGCTGCAGGTATTGGCCGATGGTGAGGAAATCGACATCTGCCGAACGTAGATCGTCCATCACTTGCAACACTTCGTGGCGCTCCTCACCAAGCCCCACCATGATGCCGGACTTGGTGAAGATCGCGGGATCGATTTCCTTCACTCGCTGCAACAGCCGGATCGAATGGAAGTAGCGCGCGCCGGGACGGACGTTGAGATAGCGCGACGGCACGGTCTCAAGATTGTGGTTGAACACGTCGGGCTTTGCCGCCACGACCGTTTCCAGCGCGCCGTCCTTGCGCAGGAAGTCCGGTGTCAGGACCTCGATGCTGGTGCTCGGGCATTGTTTTCGGATCGCCCGGATAGTTTGCGCAAAATGCTCCGCACCGCCATCGGCGAGATCGTCGCGGTCAACCGAGGTGACAACGACGTGGGCAAGGCCGAGCTTGAAGGTGGCCTCCGCGATGTGCTCCGGCTCGTCTGGGTCGAGCGCACCGGGCATGCCGGTTTTCACGTTACAGAAGGCGCAGGCACGGGTGCAGGTATCGCCCATAAGCATGAAAGTGGCGTGTTTCTTGTCCCAGCACTCGCCGATATTCGGGCAGCCGGCTTCCTCGCAGACCGTAACCAGGCCGTTTTCCCTGACGATGTTGCGTGTTTCGGCATAACCGCGCGTGGTAGGCGCGCGGACACGGATCCAGGCCGGTTTCGGCGGCGACAATGCATCCGGCCGGTTCACCTTTTCCGGGTGACGCGGGCGCAGCGGCGTGGCTGAAACGGTATCGACGACGACAACCATAGAGAATCCGTCCTGACAGGCTCTAGCTAATCGCTCAAACGCACGTTCTTCGCGCGTAGCGTGCATGAGGTCGCCCCCGATCTTATCGGCGCGACGTTGTTGGTGAACGGTGTCGGGGGCGTCATCGTCGAGGTCGAGGCTTATCATCACACCGATCCGGCCGCGCATTCGTTTCGAGGCCCGACGCTGCGCAACCAGGTGATGTTCGGGCCGCCCGGCTATACCTATGTCTATCGCTCCTATGGCATTCATTGGTGCATCAATTTCGTTTGCGAGAAGGCGGGTTCTGCGAGCGCGGTTCTGATCCGCGCGCTTGAGCCGACGCATGGGATTGCCGCCATGCGGCGCCGGCGGAAATTGCACGACGAGCGATCGCTCTGCTCGGGTCCAGGCAAAGTGACACAAGCTCTCGGCATCACCCACGCGCATAATGCACTGGCGCTTGATGCACCGCCAATGGCGTTGTATGCGCGCGCGAGCAAACCGGAGATCGCCGCAGGCGTGCGGGTCGGGATTACCAAAGCGATCGAACTTCCCTGGCGTTATGGCCTGAAAGGCTCCAGGTTCCTGAGCAAGCCATTTTGAAGACCATTCGATCATGCGAGACACCCAATCAGCCCCCTCCTGGCGAATGTCAGTAGCTTTTCGCCGTACAAATTCACAACGCAGCCTGTCCGTTGCGTAAGAGCGAGCGCTGTGGGTGGGAAGTTGATTTGTCGGCAGCGGTGGTTAGCTCCCTCTCCCCCTGTGGGAGAGGGTTGGGGTGAGGGGTCCAGGTCCATCGATACACCGCAACCCCTCACCCGGATCGCATCTGACGACGCGATCCGACCTCTCCCACAATGGGGATCGTTGCGTAATCCGTCTTTTGTGATTCACTGCTGGTGGATTGAATCGGGGGCGGAAGATGGC
>VAZS01000269.1 GCA_005884855.1 Alphaproteobacteria bacterium
CACCCGGATCGCATCTGGCGATGCGATCCGACCTCTCCCACAAGGGGAGAGGTGGCGTATCCTCGCGAATTCGACTTCGAACAGGCAATACGGAGTCATTGCGCTCGCGACGACAGCGCACGCCAGCCCCTAAAAACAGGTCACGCGCTCGGCCGCGACATAACCAAACAGGAGGCCCGCGCCGAACAACAGCACCAGTCCGGCAGCAGCGAATTCCACTCCGCGCATGAAGATCGCTCCACGGCCTTCCCGTCCGGCGCTCAGTCGCCGCGCCAGATCTTTCGCGGACACCGCGATGACAGCGATGGTCGCCACCGTGATCGCGGTGCCAATTCCCATCACGAAAGTAGCGGCGATGCCCGCCCAGAACAGCCCTTGAGCCAGCGCGAACACCAGAATCAGGATCGCGCCGGAGCAGGGCCTGACGCCGACGGCGAGGATGGCGCTTAATCCGCGCTGCCAGCCGCCCGGACCGGCGAGTTCGACAGGCTCGGGAGCGTGGGAGTGACCGCAATGTTCGTCATGCACATGCGAGCCGTGGTCATGATAATCATGCGCCGGGCCATGATCATGATGATGCGCCGCAAGCGCCAGCGACGGCGAAGGCGTTTGCAGCGCGCGCATGAACCCTCCGCCCTTGGTCCAGACCAGCCGGGCGCCAAAGGCTGCAATCAGCGCGTAGCTTGCGATCTCCACCACCTTCTCAGTGCCGCACATCGTCTTGGCCGAGGCATTGAGCAGCCAGGCGCAAATCGCGACGATAACTACCGCGACCAGCGACTGCATCAGCGCGGACGCAAACGACAAGACAATGCCGCGCCGTGCGGTCTCCTGGTTAGCCACCAGATAGGCCGAGATCACCGCCTTGCCATGGCCGGGGCCGGCAGCGTGAAAAATCCCGTACGCAAAGGAAATCGCGAACAGGGTCCAGACGGCTGAGCCGTCGGACTTGGCGGCGCGAAGAGTGGAGGACATCTCTCGGTAGAATTCAGATTGTTTTGCGAGTAGCCATCCGACGATGCCGCCCACTTGCAGCTCGCCGCCGCTCGGTCGCGGAGCGCCGAATGGGTTCTGAGCCATCACGACATTGAGTGCGCCCTCAAGGAATAGAAGAAGCACGATCGTCGCGGCGCAGATCACCAGGCTACGTGCGAATGTCGGCGGCCTCACGGACACTGCACCGTGATCTTGTTGGCGAACATCGCGCCGTAATTGGAATTGTCGCCGGTCAGAAAACTCTGTTCACTGAACTTCTGGGCGTTAGCGGTTCCATCGCTGGGCCGCTGCATTTGCATCTGGCAGCCCGCCGGCGCCCCGATCAATTTGACCGCGTCCTTGTCCTCGAATTTGAAGTCGATGAAAAATGAAGGATCGAACACTTCCAGCGCCAGCTCCTTTGGCTTCACCGGCGACTTCAGCGGCAGTGTAAAATGCAGCGTCAGCGCGGTGTCCTTGTATTCAAGGAAGTAGTCGACCGGCTCCAGGAATTTCTCTTTTTTGCCATCGGCTTTGGCGAACGTAAAGAAGCCGAATTCCTTGAGCGATTCGACGTTGGTCTGCGCCAGGGCTGCCAGTTCTTCGCGGCTATAGACGCCTTTGGTCTTGGTTTCGATGCCCTGCAACGCGTAAGTCGAGAACGTGTCGTCGAACGTCCAGGCATGTCGCACGCCCGATAGCGAGCCGTCCGGGGCGTAGATCAACTGGCTGCTGGCGGTGATCCAGACATGGGGGTGCGCCTGCACTGAGCTGGGGCCGAGCGTGATTACGGCGACCAGCAGCAACAAACCTGGAATTCGGCGCCACACGCTTTTCACCTCAGGCCGCCTCGGATGTTTCCAACAGACCGCGGCGCCGCAACAGCGCATCGGGCTCTGGCTCACGGCCGCGGAACGCGACGTAAGCGTCTTCGGGATCGCGCGAGCCTCCGGACGAATAGATGTCATCGTGCAAGCGTTTGGCCACTTGGGCATCGAAGATGTCGCCGGCTTCCTCGAACGCGCCGAACGCGTCGGCGTCCATCACCTCGGACCACATGTAACTGTAATAGCCGGAGGCGTAGTGATCGCCGGAAAACACATGGCCGAATTGCTGCGGCCGATGACGCATCGAGATTTCCGCGGGCATGCCGATTTTTTCCAGTTCCTGACGCTCGAACGCCCGCACATCCGAGATCGCCTCGGCGGGCTGGCTGTGGAATTCGAGATCAATTAAAGCCGAGGAAACGAATTCAACCGTCGCAAAACCCTGGTTGAACTTACGCGCGGCGATGAAGCGCTTCAACAAATCGTCAGGCAGCGATTCGCCTGTCTGGTAATGCCGGGCAAATTGCCGAAGCACCTGCGGCTGCTCCTGCCAGTGCTCGTAGAGCTGCGAGGGCAATTCGACGAAATCGGTGAATACGCTGGTGCCGGACAGCGAAGGATAGGTGACATCCGACAGCATCCCGTGCAGGCCATGGCCGAACTCATGAAACAGCGTCCGCGCGTCGTCTGGCGACAACAGCGAGGGCTGGCCGTCGGCGCCTTTTGAGAAGTTGCAAACATTGACGACCAGCGGAGCGATCGCGCCATCAAGCTTCTGCTGGTCGCGAAGCGAGGTCATCCAGGCGCCGGAGCGCTTCGAGGGGCGGGCGAAGTAGTCGCCATAGAACAGCGCCTTGTGGCGGCCCTCGCTGTCCTTTACCTCCCAGACCCGCACGTCCGGATGCCAAACCGGAATGTCGTTGCGCTCGGAAAAAGTGACGCCGAACAGCCGTGTCGCGCAGTCGAAAGCGGCCTCAACCATGTTATCGAGCGCTAGATAGGGCTTGATCGCGGCGTCATCGAAATTGGCGCGGCGCTGGCGAAGCTTCTCGGCGTAGTAGCGCCAGTCCCACGGCGCCAGCGCGAAATTGCCGCCCTCCTCCGCCACCAGCCCCTGCAGGGCATCGCGGTCCGCGAGTGCCCGGGCACGTGCGGGTTTCCACACCCGCTCCAGCAGCCCACGCACCGCCTCAGGGGTTTTCGCCATCGAATCCTCCAGCCGATAGGCGGCGAAGGTGGAAAAGCCCAACAGATTGGCGCTTTCCTCGCGCAGCCTCAGGATCTCAAGAATGATCGCATTGTTGTCGTTGGCGTTGCCGTTGTCGCCGCGCGCGATGAACGCCTTGTAGACTTTCTCGCGCAGTTCGCGGCGCTCTGAGCTCTTCAGGAACGGCTCGACCGAGGAACGCGACAGGGTCACGATCGCCTTGCCGGCCATGCCACGCTCGTCGGCCGCAGCCTTGGCGGCTTCGATGAAACTGTCCGGCAGACCGTCGCGGTCCGCCTCCCCGAGTTCCATGAACCAGTCCTGCTCGTCGCCAAGCAGATGATGGCTGAAAGCCGTGCCCAGTTGAGCCAGCCGCTCGTTGATCTCGGCCATGCGCTTTTTCGCCGGCTCATCGAGGCCCGCGCCGGCGCGATGGAAGCGGGTGTAGGTGCGCTCCAACAGCCGCATCTGCTCGCCGGTGAGGCCGAGGGTGGCGCAATTGTCGTGCAGCATCGCGATTCGTCCGAACAGCACGGCGTTCATCATGATCGGGTTCCAGTGCCGCGCCATCCGCAACGACACCTCCTTGTCGATCTCGAGCAGCGCCGGATTGGAATGCGCCGCCACCAGGTCGTAGAACACCGACGACACCTTTGTGAGCAGTCTGCCTGAGCGTTCCAGCGCGGTGATGGTGTTGGCGAAATCCGGGGTGGACGGGTCATGCTCGATCGCGGCGATCTCGGCCGCGTGGTCGGCGAAGGCCTGTTCAAAGGCGGGAAGGAAATGTTCCGGCGCGATCTCGGTGAAAGGCGGTGTCTCCAGGGGCGTCTGCCACGCCTTCAGAAGCGGGTTTGCCTGAGGTTGCGCCACGACGCTCGCTTGCTGAATATCCGACATACCAATTCCAATTGTGGTCCTAAAGTCTATCGCGATGCTATAGCACGCGATGCGGCTTTTTTGGGCCTTTTACGCTTGATAGCGCAGGCCTTTTCATAGAGATTGCGGCCCACAACAGGACCCGGCTCATGAGCTCACAACCCTCTCCGACCAGCGCCCGCCAGATCGTCTGGCCTACCGTCATCACCGTCATCAGCGCGGCGATCCTGATCGGCGCCGAAGTGTTCGGCGCGGCGTTCGCCGGCGGCTGGGCGCTCGCCATCCTGTTCGGCCTGGAAGACACCGGGGCGCACATCCTGCAGGCCGTGCTGTTTGCGGTCGGCGTGTTGGTAATGGTCGCGTTCATCCGCGCCGCGCAGCGCGTCGAGCCGTTTACGCGGCGCGCCTAAATCGTCCAACAACAAAGCCGCGCGCTGTCCCTGAGAAGCGCTTACGCTTGGTTAAAGAAACTTAACGTCCGTTCACTTTGACGTCGAACTCGCGCGCGAGAGCACAGCGCTGAAGCAGCTGTTAGGGAAATCTCCCCACAGATTAAAAAAAATGTTGCGAAGCAGACTCAAAACGCCTATTTCCACTCTTGCCCAATTTCGCACGTGCCTGTGGTCGTGTGTCAGTCGGTAGGTATCCGGACAAGAGGCCGGACAGCCGCCAAGGGATGAAGAACCGAGGGTCGCTTAAGTCCGCTACGGCTTAAGAGGCCAGCATCTCTCTCAAGAGATGCCGTTGAAGGTGTCTTTGCTCCTTGCAACCGTGACTGGCAGCCGGAGGCGAACCGGCGCACCTCGTTCTCAACGGGGGACGCGACTTAAAGCAACGACGGATCGGGCTTTTTTGGTCTCTGCCGGCTCTCCACCAGCCGGCGCGAATACCGAAGAGGCTTGTCCTTCATTGCCAGGTGTGCGGGCGGGATCCTTCCCAACCAATCCACGGCAGCACAGTTCGGTTTGAGTTTTCGGTTGCGTTGCGCCTCCATCGCGCGATGTGGCCGGAGCACTCTTATCCGAAATCATTTTTGAACGCGTCCCGTCGCTGGGCCGTTTGGAGGGTGCTATGACTGATCGCATTCAGGAGTTTCTGCGCAACCGCCGCAACGAGGGCCAGGACATTGAGCCCTGCCTCGTCGTCGATCTCGAAGTCGTGCGCGACAACTATCAGACCTTCTCCAAGGCGCTGCCGGACAGCCGCGTGTTCTACGCGGTGAAGGCCAACCCGGCGCCGGAAGTGCTGTCGTTGCTGGCCTCGATGGGCTCGTGCTTCGACTGCGCCTCGCTAGCCGAGATCGAGATGGCGCTGGCGACCGGTGCGTCGCCGGAGCGGATTTCCTATGGCAACACCATCAAAAAGGAGCGCGACATCGCGCGCGCGTTCGCGCAGGGCATTCGGCTGTTCGCAGTCGATTGCACGGCCGAGGTCGACAAGATCGCCCGCTCCGCCCCCGGCGCCAAAGTGTTCTGCCGCATCCTGTATGATTGCGCCGGAGCCGAATGGCCGCTGTCGCGCAAGTTCGGCTGCGATCCCGAGATGGCGGTCGAGGTGCTTGAGCTTGCCAAGCGTCTGGGTCTGGAGCCCTATGGCATCTCGTTCCATGTCGGCTCGCAGCA
>VAZS01000270.1 GCA_005884855.1 Alphaproteobacteria bacterium
CGATGACGAAGCTCACGCCGAGGGTTCCGCGAGGCTGAGCGATCAGCCGGTTTAGCTGGTCTCGGATCACATCGACCGCGCCACCCGGTAGGACGCCCGCAACTGAATCGAGTTGCTGCTGTATGCTCGCCGGATCGGCGAATAGGCCATAGATCGAGACCAGCGCGGCGATTGCAGGAAACAATGCTAGGAGAGCGTAGAAGGTCACCGCTGCAGCATTCGCCAGGATGCGATCGTCCGAGATCCCGGCATACACTCGCCACAGAATGTCTTTCCAGCCCCGAGCCGGGATCTCGGACGGTTTCTCGGCACTGCGTCCGCGCCCGTCATCAGCAGCAGCGGCTCGTGCTTCTGATCTTTGCGACGGCCGTGGACTCGGCGATGAGCTTGGAGGCTGTCTATCGCCTCGATCGATAGTTGTGGCGTCGCCGCGCCGCATCTCGTCCATGTCGCACCCCCTTCATTCGACCGGTTCGCGTATAGGCGCGACCTCCCACTCGGGGCGGGACACGAGCAGATCGGGTTGACGAGAACGTTCGACTGGCGGCGGCGCGGCGTTCGCTTTCTCGACCGCTGGGATCTTGCGCTTTGATGAGAGCGCGGTGGCGATACATGCCCACGCGATACCTGTGAAAACGATGATCAACGGCATCGGGTTAGCCTGGACATCGCGGCTCACATTACGAGCGAACTCCGCGACGGGAGTCTCTCGGGCATAGTCCACCGCCTCCTCGACGATTTGGCCGGGCGTCAGGCGATTGCGGAGTGCGTCCAACGACGACGCCAGATCGGCCCGCGCCTGCTCGACCTCGCGTTCAAGCTGCTCGCTTTGACGGGTCATTGTCATTCCTCACCTGAGATTTTGCCATTTCGGCGTCACGCTCCAACTGGCCGATGGTTCGAGTCGGAACAGGCCGTGCCGATTTGAGCCTGCTGATGCCAAAAGCCAGCAAAATGAACCCGATCAGAAGCACGACGCCGCCGACGATCAATGCGGACCAGGCCGACGCAATTCCAGCGGCCACTAATCCGGCCACCGCCGCCTGCAAAAGTATGACCAAGGCGGGAATCAGAAGCACCGATCCGCCTACAAGGAGGCCGATGCCGATGCCGAGATCACCAATTTTTTCCGACATCTCGACTCGGGCAAGCGCGGTTTCCTTGCGCACGAGAACCGTAAAATCATTCACGACATCCCCGATCAGTTCGGGGATAGAGCGGGTTGTTTTAACGACTGCCATGAAGTCTCCATCATGGAGTTACAGGCATCATCGACAGGCGGTTGCCGCAGGGAGAGGCTGACGGCTCCCGGTATTGAGATGCTACTGATTACCTGAAAAACCGTGCCCCTCCTGCGGTGGTTCCCAGCAGATTTTGTTCGTTTCCGACACCACGCGAGCGGCTGCACGTCCGCGCCGCGAGGCAGTACGACGGGACCGGCCCGCCCAGCACTTCGCGCCGAGCGTTCCCCAGGTGTGCCAAAGGTCTTCTCAGCAGGTGCGCGGTTGATCGGGTTCCGTCGCAAGCGCAGAGTAAGGCGATCGATCACCGGAGCGGGTAGAGCCGGCTCGCGGCCATTCTCGCCGCCGATGTCGCCTTACAGCCGCCTAATTGGCCAGGACGAAGCCGGCACTCGCGCCCGGCTGCGGACCTATCGCCGCGATCTGGTCGATCCGGAGATAGGCGAACACAAAGGACGGATCGTAAAGACGACTGGCGACGGCATCCTGATCGAGTTCCCGAGCGTCGTTGAGGCCGTCGCCTGTGCGGTCGCGGTCCAGCGTGGGATGGCCGAGCGCAACGCCAGCGTGCGCGAAGATCAGCGCAAATCGTATTCCGGGTCGGCATGAATCTCGATGACGTGATCGTAGAGGAAGGAGACATCCACGGTGACGGCGTGAATGTTGCGGCCCGACTCGAAGCACTTGCAGAGACGGGTGGGATTTGTGTCTCAGGGACCGTGCGCGACCATATCGGCGAGAGACTCGATCTTATCTTCGATGATCTAGGCACCCAAACCTCAAAAACATCGCTCGCCCGGTAAAGGTCTATCGACCGCTGGTCGCCGCCGCGACTAGAACCGCTGCATCGATCCAACGGGCTCCGCCTGCCCTTGCACTTCCAGACAACCCCTCGATCGCCGTTCTGCCGTTCGCGAACATGAGCGAAGACCCGGAGCAGGAATACTTCGTCGTTGGCATGGTCGAGGAAATCATCACGGCGCTGTCGCGCATTCGATGGCTGTTCGTTATTGCTCGGAATTCCACCGTCGCCGCTAGCGCGGGCCATAATCTGCATCAATCGTAATCGCTTGCGTCACCAGATCTAGCGCGCGGATAGTCTCGCCGGAGGCGAGGCAGCGCGGCGGCCGACATCGAGCGCAGAACCAGCCAATCCAACCGCGCGGCAACTTGCGTCCATCGACCGGAGATTGCCAGCGAGTTTCGAACCCGCGAGTTTCGCCCGCTATCGCGGCGTGGCTTCGGCGAATGACGTGGTGCAGAAGGCGCACCGACGCGCCGCGATGGGTACATCGCTAAGGCATTCTGGACATTTCTTGGTGGTCGGATCGGGCGCCGCCTCACCACGCCGCATTCGGGCGAGAAAAGTGTTCATCGGCAGCACTATGAAAAAATATACGGCGGCAGCGATCAGGATGAACGAGACCAGCGCGTTGAGAAAGTCGCCAATCGGAAACTTACTGCCGTTGACCGTGAACTCGATCGCCGAGAAATCAGGTTTCCCACCGATGGCCCCGATCAACGGCGTGATGAGATCTTTTACCAGCGCGGTGACGACTGCACCAAACGCGACGCCCATCACCACCGCAACAGCGAGATCGAGGACGTTGCCACGCAGAATAAATTGCTTGAAGCCTTGCAACATCTTTCCCCCTGAACCCACGGTCGGTCTCGTGCGCCGCCTGAAATGATTACAGCCCTAACGGCAGACCTGAGCAAGGGATTACGGTCAACGCGCCCCAATCGGTAATAGAGGGTTGACCTACTCGCACATGAAAGATCAGAACCGCGTGGTCGGCGTCCTCGCGATGAGAGCAAGCTCGATGAGCCGGTCGGCTTCGTTCAGTGCTTCTGCCCCGTGCTGCTTTATCAGCCGCTCAGCGGCGCGGTATACCCAGATTTAGGAACCATTGCAGCGAGAATGGGCCGCGTTGTGGCCATTGGCTCGCCAGCACAACGCACGGGTAGGTTGATTTGCATTGAAACTGTCTTAGGGGGTCTAGAGGTTTTGACTCGGCACGATTAGAGGGTCAGCCTTCGAATCTTCCTGAACGTTGGATGATCGGCTCTCTGGCCGGAATCCCTCAGAGAATCTCGCTCGACAGGTTGGCTCATAGGCGCAACTGATGCCGCATTACCCGAAATACACGACCACCGTGATCGGCGCGTATAGCGTCCCGCGCTGGTATGAACCGCTCGATCGGCTCGTCACGATGGGCCAGCTTCTCCCCGAGGATATGAGGGATGCGCAATACCGGGTCATGCAGGCGGCGATCATTGATCAGGAGGTAGCCGGGATCGACGTGATCACCGGGGGCGAAACGCACCGGAGAACCCATAATCGACACGCGCCTCCTAATGCGATGCTCAACTACTTCTGGCAGAAGATACCGGCGTTCCAGGGGGAGACCCGTCCGAAACCGATCACGAAATACGATCCAAATGTGACCCATCCGGCGGCTATCTGCCACGGGCCAATAACAGATGAGGTTGATCTCGGGCTCGTCGACGAGTTCAGGGACATTTCGGCTTACGCGCGCAAACCTGTCAAGATTACGATGACAGGTCCGCACTTCCTAACGGCAGTTACATATGATGAATATTACAATGATACAGCGCGGATGATGTTTGATGCTGCGAAGCTACTGAACAATAATTTCAAGCGGCTCGCAGAGGCGGGCTGCAAGCACATCCAGGTCGATGAGCCGTATTTGACACCCCCGAATGATGATGAAGTGCGAACCGCTGTCGAGGCAGTGAATCTGGCAATCGAGGGGCTTCCAAAGGACATCCATATCGCCGTTCACGTATGCCAGGGGAACTACGCCGTTGGGCCTCATTATGATGGACAGATTGGACATCGATATTTCGATACCGGTCGCTATAAGGCAGACCTGATCTGCGGAATCGAATGCCATTCCTACCTGATCGAGCACGACAAAACCGATGCGTTCGAGGGCCTGTTAGGAAACAAGCAACTCGGGGTCGGCGCGGTCGATGTCCAGGCTCCCAATATCGAAACGGGCGAAACGATCGCGGAACGGATAACCGCCCACCGATGGCTCGCGCCCGAACAGACGATCATTACGAGCAGCTGCGGGTTCAACCATCTGCCGCGCCATATCGCCCTCGGCAAGATGCGGGCGATGACCCAGGCAAAGGCAATCCTCAGCGGCGGCTCACGTTAGTCTGCGAGATGAGCGAAAACACGTCCAGGCGGCACACCGAGCAACGGCTGAAGGCGACTGAGGAACGGTTTCGCATCGCCCAGATCGCGGGTGGGATCGGCTGGTTTGAATGGGATCTGATGACGGATACGTGGGACTGGACGCCCCACGTCGCGCTGCTGTTCGGGTTCGACCCGGAAACACCGCGACCGCAATTAGCTGACTGGCAGCCTGCGATCTTTCTCGATGATGTCCCGAAGCTGCGTTCGGCGGTCGAGCAAGCAGGAGAAAAAGGCCCGTATTACGTCGAATTTCGAGTCACGCACCCCGATACCAGCGTTCATTGGATCGCCGGAAAAGGCGAGATCACGCGGGATGACGCCGGGTGTGCGCTACGGGTAGCTGGCGTCTATTACGATATCACCGAACGCAAAGCCCTCGAAGCCCGACTGCTGGCGCTCAACGAGGGATTGGAAGCACGCGTTGCCGATCGAGCGCGGCAGCTTGCCACGACCGCAGCCCAACTTAGGGAAACCGAACACCGCTTCCAACTGCTCGTTGATGCGGTCACCGACTATGCCATCTTTATGCTCGACAAGACGGGCCATGTCGTCAGCTGGAATAGAGGTGCGGAGCGGATCAAGGGATACTTGGCGGGAGAAATTATCGGCCATCATTTCTCCCGCTTCTATACCGAGAAAGATCGCCAGAAGGGGGTGCCCCTGGTAGCGCTCGCGACGGCGGCGCGCACCGGCAAATACGAGGCAGAGGGCACCCGCATTCGCAAGGACGGGAGCACGTTCTTCGCGAGCGTTGTTATCAACGCTATTCGCGATGCTTCGGGCGAGCTATTGGGGTTTGCCAAGATCACTCGGGACATCACAGAAAGGAAGGCAGTCGAAGATCAACTTCGGCAGGCCCAGAAAATGGAGGCTGTTGGACAACTAACTGGCGGAGTTGCTCACGATTTTAATAACCTGCTCACTGTCGTAATGGGAAATCTCGAACATTTGGAACGCATCCTCCCGCCTGCTCAAGCTACTGAAAGAATGATCTCGGCGGCGCTTCGGGCGGCCTCGCGGGCCGCGATACTTACCCAACGCCTGCTCGTGTTCTCTCGCCGATCGCCGCTCGTGCCGGAAGTGCTTTCCGTGAACAAGTTGGTCGCCGGTATGTCCGATCTCATGCGTCGCACGCTTGGCGAGGCCATTTTTATCGAGACTGTCTTAGCCGGGGGACTTTGGCCCGCCCTGGCGGATGCCAATCAGCTTGAAAACGCGCTTGTAAATCTTGCGATCAACGCCCGCGACGCGATGCCTGATGGCGGCAAGCTAACCATTGAGACCGCCAACACGCATCTGGACGAGGCGTATGCCCGCCTGCATGACGAGGTTCAGGCCGGTCAATACGTTGGAATTTTCGTCACCGACACAGGTATCGGCATGTCCGCCGAGACCGCAGCCCGTGCTTTCGAACCGTTCTTTACGACGAAAGAAATAGGTCAGGGCACGGGGTTGGGTTTGTCACAGGTCTACGGGTTCATCAAGCAATCGGGCGGACATGTCAAAATCTATAGCGAAATCGGCGAGGGAACGACCGTAAAGCTTTATTTGCCTCGGTATCGTGGTTCAGAGGACGTGCCCGATGAGGGCATGGCAACCCGCGATGTCTCGCGCGGTCACGGGGAATTGGTTCTCGTTGTTGAGGATGATCCCGACGTGCGTGACTACACGGTCGAAATGGTGAGTGAGCTTGGATATTCGGTATTGAGTGCCCCCGATGGGTCAACTGCCCTCCGATTGCTGGATTCCAATCGCGAAGTGGCCCTGCTATTCACTGATGTTGGGCTTCCAGGCGGAATGAATGGACGGCAGCTCGCGGAGCAAGCCGAGCGGCGGCGACCACGGCTCAAGATCCTTTACACCACCGGCTATGCCCGCAATGCCATTGTGCATCAGGGCCGACTAGATCCCGGCGTCGAGGTCATTTTCAAGCCATTCAGCTACTCGGATCTCGCGACAAAAATCCGGCAAGTCCTGGATGAACAGACCGGAGCGTTGTCGAAGAGAGACCCCGGCGTACTCGGGGGTGGTTAGCCTCACGAGCCAACGGTGCCGCTGCTGAATACCTGAGCGAT
>VAZS01000271.1 GCA_005884855.1 Alphaproteobacteria bacterium
CCGTCAGATTGCCAAGCCAGAACGTCAGGCCGGTCAAAAAACTGATATTCGCCACGTCGAAAACACTGAGGCCGCTGGGAGAATAAATCCGATAGCGAATGATCGGCGCTATAAAAGCAACGGCTCCGAAGCCATGCGCAATCGGGTAACTCGTGAAGCTTGCGAGCGCCGCGATCTGATACGGAACATCGTCGCGACCAATCCTGCGAAGCGCCAACAGGTCGTAGAGCGTCAAACTGCCGTAAGAAACTGCAACTAGTCCCGCCGCCAGGCCGACGAGATAGCGGCTTGTGCGTCCGATAGCTGCAGTTACTTCGTTGTAATGAACGTCCTGTAGCGCGTGCCACAGCACGAATATTGTCATCGCAGTGATGGCAACGCTGATGACAGCACCCAAGCGTCTGAGTCGGGCACTGCTTCCGGAAGTTTTTCGCACCACAAGGGCTTTGGGGATGTGCATCCACCAATGAGAGGTCAACTATCGCGCCGCCTGATTCGAGCTTTGTGACCCCATCTATTGACAGGTCGATGTGACGTACGCGTTACTCATTTCTTGGTGGTTGCTAGCCCGTTCGGTCGGTATGTCAGAAATCTGTCACATTATTCGGACCGTCTGGACTGCACCGTAACGAACTAGTTTGCGGGAAAGCCCTTGAGGCTGGGAAGTTGCGGGAGTGTGGTGGCCTCCGATAGGAACGAAAGCCGAGGCAATTGGGTTGACCTACTAATCAGCTTGACGGCCATCGACATTAAGCCACCAATTCCGGATTTTTCCCCTCCCTCTGTATCAAGCTGCGGCCGTACATCCCTCGGCGGGTAATCATGAAAAAATCTGACATCATTTGTCCTGAATGCGGCGCCGGGTATAGCCGGATCGAATTGGTTTCAAGATCAGGAACCCAAGCCGAGTTCCGCTGCCTGGCCTGCAATCATTTGCTTGAGATTCTCGAAGGCTCGACGGAAGTAGGGATCCGTCTCACCGTCCAGCCCAGTTGGCGACCGATGCGGCCAGCACAGCAGTAGTGATCGGCCAGTGGGGCAGGCAGGAACACAAATTGGGCACAGCTAAAGCGGCTCTCTCAATTCGGGCTTTGCTGGTCGGTGACCGTTTAAATACATCCGACGTTGAAAGCCGCGATCTGATTTCGACCACACCTGTAGCATTTCACCTTGATGCAGGGGTAGTGGTTCTCTTTCGTTACGGCGTCGTCGTAATGATAGGTCTCGGTCCTGACGAACAGACGAAGGTTCTGACTGCGCTTAAACCGCGCGTAGTCGGAGAAATCGCACGCTACGAGGAAGAGTTTACTCGGGTAGAACTCTGCGATGACGCCGACGAAACAGTCCAGCCGGGTGGCCCGATTTGCTTGAAAGAATTCTCAAATGACCGGCTTCTCGTTGTGGCCGACGCGTTGGCCAAGAGTACCGTTCTTGCACATGATGAACGCCGGGTGTCGGCCGTATTTGATGTAATTGAGCCATTTGCCCAGGAATTGGCAACGCATGGGCGAACGCCGAGACGCCGAACTGAGATCCTGAAGCTTATAGGAAACGCCCTTTTGGTTCAGCAAAGAGTGTCCGGCCGTGTAGCCGTTGCTGAAAAGCCTGATGTTCTTTGGGAAAAGCCCGAGTTGGAGCGGCTGTATGCGAGACTAGAAGATGAATACGAATTGAAAGAGAGAGTTGATGCATTAGAACGAAAGCTGACCGTAATTGCCGAAACAGCTAACGCGTTAACTGACATCATCGATACCAGACGTGCCTTACGTTTGGAGTTGGCCATCGTTCTGCTAATAGTATTCGAAATTGCAATCGCCATTTACCAGATTGTTGCTGCTAAGCATTGAATGATCAGCAGTCAATCCTCGACTTCAGTGCTGAGGATTGACACGTTGATGTGACGTGCGCGCTACTGGTTTCGTGTTATTTGCTGAATAGCGTTCTGTCGGGTACGTCAGTGCCACACATCATTCGGATTACCTGAACTGCACGGTAACGAAGTAGCTTCGCGGGGGAAGCTCATGGCTGTTGAGACCGAACTAAAATTCCGTGTTCCGGCGCAAAAACTTAGGAGCCTGGCAGAGGGAAAGGTTCCTAGCGGCGAAGTCGGAGCCCGCGAGGAAACCAGTCTGGCTTCCACTTATTTCGACACTCCCCGGCGCAAGTTGCGGCGGCATGGACTTTCGCTTCGCGTACGGCACAACGGCGACAAGCACATTCAGACCATCAAGAGCGCTCCGGGCGCCCAATTTGGGCGCGGCGAATGGGAAACCGAAATTGAGGGCGATGTACCGGATCTCAGTAAGGTCGGCGGGACACCGCTCAAGCCCTTTGTTTCAAAGAAACTCCGGCGCAGTCTAAAACCAGTTTTCGAAACGTCGGTTCATCGCATCACCCTGCCGATCCGGATGAAAGCAAGCGAAATTGAACTTGTCGTGGATCGCGGCAAGCTGATCGCCGGACAGCGTGCAACGCCGATTGAAGAATTGGAACTGGAATTGAAAAAGGGCCATCCCGATGATCTGTTCCGGCTTGCAAAGTCCGTCGAGCGGAACGCTGCGGCCGAACTCTATTTCAAGACAAAGGCGGAGCGGGGCTATAGCCTCGCCTGTGGCGACCAAAGTCACGCCGTCTACGCCGAACCAATCGAATTGAAGAAGCAAATGAGCGCCGGCGAGGCATTCAGAATTATTGCCCGCTCCACGATCCGCCACTTCGCCGCGAATGCGGATGCGGTTCGCGAGCTTGATCCCGACGGTATCCACCAGATGAGAGTCGGATTACGTCGCTTGCGGGCGGCGATTTCGATGTTCTCTCACTTGCTGCCCGGCGAGCGCACCGAGCAGATGAAAGCTGAGTTGAAATGGCTGACGAGCGAACTCGCACCGGCGCGAGAGCTGGACGTTTTCGTCAAGGAAAAGATAAATCGGACGACAAACGGCCTCGTTCCGCGCCGGGGTGGCCAAATGATCGAGAAGGAATTTGCAGCAAGACGGGCCGAAGCACTTGAGCACGCGAGGGACGCGGTTAACTCGGAACGTTCCCGCATCCTGCTGATCGAGGTACTGGAATGGATCGAGACCACTGACTTGGGCGCCGTGAACGGATCACAAGCTCCAGTGAGAAAGATCGCGGCCGACATCCTCCACCGCCGTCTCAAAAAGCTACGCAAGGTAGGACGCGATCTCGAAAAGCTCTCGAATGACGACAAACACAAGTTTCGGATCAGGATCAAGAAGATGCGATATGCGGCCCAGTTTTTCAAAAGACTTTTTCCGGGCAAACGTGACCGAAAGCAACTGGCGCGGCTATCCAAGCATTCGAAAAAGATACAAGACGCATTAGGATCGCTCAACGATTTCGTCGCGCATCAAAAGCTGGCGGCGGACACTGCGCTCAGGGCACCCGTTGAAAACCGCCGCGCCGCTGCGTTTACTTTGGGAGTCGTCCTCGGGCGTGAAAATGAAGCCGTGAAGCCGCTGATGAAGGTCGCGCTCAAGGAGGTGCGGGGCCTTCGCCAAATAAGGGCATTTTGAAGATACGGCTGGAATTCAACCTTCCATTTTTTGCCAGTCTCTCCGGGAGCATTGGGCTCGATCGCTGGACGTCGATAGGAATTTGGCCGATGTGTTTGGAATGCCGGCGTCGGATCTTGAAAGCCGCGAAAAGATCGTTTGCTAATCAATAGAGATCATGGCGCCGCGTTGGTTGACCGCTTGCGCAAGCATTTTCCTGGTCAGTTGCCTGCAGGCGATCCTCTGATCTTCGTGCTCAGCGAGGATCATATGAGGCTTTGACCGTGAACATGAAACGGCGCCATTTCATAAAACTCGTCGGCGGAATGGCAATGGCTTGTCCATTTGTTTTGCACGCGCAGCCGCTCGCTAGAGTGGCGCGGATCGGATTTCTGGGCTCCGCGTCAGCTTCCGGCTCTGCAAAATCGGTGGAAGCCTTGCGGACCGGTCTGCGCGATCTCGGTTATGTCGAGGGCAAGAACATTGTTATAGAGTTCCGATGGGCGGAGGGCCGATACGATCGGCTCTCGGCTCTGGTTACCGACCTCATTCGTCTCAAGGTCGATCTCATCGTGACCCACGGGACGCCGGGGACGCGCGCAGCGAAAAAGGCCACCTCCACGATTCCTATAGTCATGGCGATCAGCGGCGACGCGATCGCGACGGGGCTTGTTACGAGTCTCGCGCGGCCTGAAGCAAACGTCACGGGATCGACTTTCTTTATTCCGCAACTCAATGCAAAACGACTCGAGTTGGTCAAGGAAGTCTGTCCGTACGTTGCTCGCGTGGCGGCGCTTTCAAATCCAAACAATCCGGTAAGCAAACCGATTATCCCAGCAATGCAGGCTGCGGCTACGCCATTGAAGCTGGATTTTGACATTGCCGAAGCGCAAGGTCCTGGCGAGTTCGACAGGGCGTTCGCGTCAATGGCCAAGAGAGGCGTTGACGCCGTCGTAATCACCGAGGACGGGGAATTCGCCGCAAGTTTTGGAGCCATTGCAGCTCTGGCGCTGGCGAATAAGCTGGCTTCGATCGGGGCTCAGGAATATGCGAAAGCTGGGGGTCTGATTGGCTACGGCGTGGACCTGCTTGGCCTTTATCGCCGCGCGGCCTACTTCATCGACAAGATTCTCAAAGGCTCCAGACCAGCCGACCTGCCGATCGAGCAGCCGACTCGGTTCGAGCTAGTAATCAATATCAAGACCGCGAAGACGCTCGGGCTGGAAATTGCACCGGCAATGCTCGCGCGTGCCGACGAAGCGATTGAATAGCAGGCCATCCCTGGTTCTGGCGCCAAGCGGAACATCCATCGCCCTGAGCGATGTTCGCTGTTGAGATAAGACCAGTACAGCAGCCCTATCTGCCCTTTCAGGGCACCAGCTTAAACAGTACCATGCGACCTGCTGACTTGGGGTGAGTCGGATGAAGCGGCGGAATCTTGTTGCAGGCACAAGTTCGTTTGCAGCCGTGTCGCCGCTGGCTGCCCTGCTGTTGGTTGCGGCCTTGTTGGGTTCTTCAATTGATGCCGCATTCGCCCAAGAAGATAAAAAGACCGACGACGACAAACCCGCCGACCCCGACACCGGAGAGAGCACGGTGGAAGAAACCACGCTTGGTCTGCTTCCAAATCCCTTTCAGAAATACGGCATAAAGTTTGCGGCAACGTATATCGGTGAGACCCTTGGTAATGTGTCTGGCGGATTGAAGCAGAGCGCTGTCTACGAAGGCCGGCTTAACCTTGCTATCGATGCCGATCTTCAGAAGCTCTTTGGCCTGCAACAACTGACCTTTCACGCGAACATGTTTCAGATTCACGGCGAGGGGCTGTCACGGAGCAATCTGCAGAACTTTATGGTGGTGAGCGGTATCGAAGCTCTGCCTTCGACGCGTCTGTACGAGGCCTGGTTTGAAAAGAAATGGGGCGACAGCAAAGCATCGCTTAAACTCGGTCAGCTCGCGGCCGACAGCGAATTTTTCAACACCAAATACACCAGCGCATTGACCAATGCATCGATGGGCTGGCCGGCCATCACTTCCGTCGACTTGCCTAGCGGGGGTCCATCGCCGCCGTTAGCGGCGTTGGGCGCGCGTTTGTTAGTCAACGTCAACGACAACCTCACTGTTCTTGGGGCAATATTCGATGGCAATCAAGCAGGGCCGGGACCCGACGATCCGCAACAGCGCGATCGATACGGCGTCAACTTTCGCATCAATGATCCGCCGCTTCTGTTGGGGCAGATCGAATATGCCTGGCACAACAAGAAGGGCGATCCAAATCTGGCTGGCATGGTCAAGCTCGGCGGCTGGAGACACTTTGGCGATTTCCCGGACCAGCGCTTCGCTGTGAACGGAGTATCCCTTGCGAATCCGGCGGCTGCCGGCATGCCGGCTATGTTGTCGGGAAGCGCCGGAGTGTGGGGTATCTTTGAACAACAGCTCTATCGAGTACCTCAATCCGATGATCGCGGGATCGGCGTCTTCGTGCGGGTCTCGTCAACCCAGCCGGATCGCAACCTCATCGATTTCTATGCAGACGGCGGCATGGAATTTAGGGGCTTGAACGATCAAAGACCTAACGACAAGATTGCTGTGGCGGCTGGCTACTCGCATGTCTCCTCGCATGCGCGCGCGCTCGATGCCGATTTTCAGCAACTGTTTGGTGCTTCATGGCCGCTGCGCAGTTTTGAGGGTCTGATCACGGCTGTTTATCAGTATGAGATTCGCGCTGGTTGGACGCTGCAACCTAATTTCCAATACCTTGTTCATCCAGGCGGGGGCGCAACCAATCCGCTCGGCAGCAACCCCGGCCGCTTGTTAAAGGACGCCGCCGTGTTCGGCCTGAGGACGGTGTTGAAGTTTTAGATGCCTTTTCATCTGGATTGTCGCTGATTCCCGTGCATCCACTCGATGACGCGCGGCCAGATGACCGCGGCGGTGGGTATTTCGGCAAGCGCGGCTGAACCGGCTAGCCGGCCGAGCAGGCGAAGCTCGTTGCGCGCGAATAAATCTTTTCGATAGAGGAAATCAACCACGTTTTGAAGCAATGCGGCAGGCGGCGCGAATTCGTCGAGAGTCCAGCGAATGACCCGGGAGTGGATGGCAAGGGCTTTAGCATCGGGCAAGCTGGCCCAGGCATCGCTCCAATGCCCAAACGAAAATTCGTCCGGAGCCGCGGCGACGCTGGCCAGATCGAGAAGAGTCCCTGGAATGGGCTCAACCGTCCCGCCAAAAAGCCAACTGTCTGGATAAAGCGTGATCGGTCCTAACGCTCCGGTGTGTTCGCCAAATTTCAACGGAGCCTCGATCAGGACTAACTTGTCGACGCGATCTGGCTCAAGTGCCGCGAGTATCGCGGCAAGGGTTCCGCCTAGCGAATGGCCGATGAGGATCGGCGCTCGCCCATGCTCGACTGCAATCTTCTCAAGCGCTATTCCGAGTGACCCCACGTACTTGCCAAGATCTGCGGTTGCGCTCTTTTGTTCGCGCCACTGCGTCAGATATACAGAAAACCCTGCTTCGGTGAGCCGCCGTATGATGCTCACCTCCGGCAACAGATCGAATATGTAGGGCCGTTTGATCGGGGCAGGCACGATCAAAACAGGGCCAGCGGGTGCACCTTGTCGGCCATACCGGCGCAAGCGAAAATCTGATTGATCCAGCACGACGCGCCAAGATGCCTGCTGCGGTGCCAGCCCTGCGCCGTCGAATAGCGAGCCAAGCGATCGCCTCAGGGCGTCGCTGATGAAGAACATCGGGAACATCGAATTCTGAATCATAACTGGCTTTCGGTGCGACACGGCCACAGTAGCTGAAACTATTTGAACGCCTGGACGTTTCATCACGCGGTTAGCAAGATTCAGCGCTGTTCCGTTTCGCACCTTCTTGAACGCGATCGGAGCCGCAGTTATGGAGCCGCTGTCTCGGCCGGGCATTCAGATTGTGCGCATCAATGGCGCGATCGCCTACATTCTTCTTTACGCCGCCATGTACGCCGCGTTCGGCGTCGCCTCGCCGTTTTGGCCAAAATTCTTCGAAACCAAAGCGTTAACTTCGCAGCAGATAGGTTTCATTCTGGGCGCTGCAATGTTGGTGCGCCTCGCTGCCGGCCCGTTAGTTGGAAGGCTTGCCGACATTTCGAGATCATGGCGCCTTGTGCTCGCAACCTGTGCCGCCCTGGCAGCAGCAATGGCCGCTGCGTTGTCGCTCGTAAATACCTTCTGGTTGTTGCTTTTGATCGCCTCACTGCAGGCTGCGGCACTTGCCCCCACGACCTCGATTGCCGATGCGTTGTCAGTCAGCGCGGCAAAGCCGGAGATATCGGGCAAGCCTTTCGAATACGGCTGGATACGCGGCTCCGCATCGGCTGCTTTCGTGCTGGGCACGCTGTTCATCGGCCAGCTCATAACCAGCACCGATCTTAATCCGATCATCTGGATGAATGTGGCCCTGCTGGTTGCGGCGGCAGCAGCGACGGCATTGCTGCCTCGTGCTGGTGCGCGATCTGAACCGCGCTCCGGCTCATCTCCTGCTGCAAATGACGTGCACGGGCTGTTGCGGATATCGCGCTTTCGCATCCTGCTTTTGGTTTCAGCTTTGGTGTTTGGAAGTCACGCCATACATGACGCGTTTTCCGTGATCAGGTGGAGCGATGCCGGAATGGACGCGTCGGCCATAAGCATCCTGTGGTCGGAAGCGGTCGTTGCAGAAGTGATTGTATTCTTGATAATTGGTCCAGCCTTACTTGGCCGGATCGGCACGCGTGGTGCGGCTGCGCTGGCAGCCGTCGCCGGCATCATACGCTGGTCTGTTGCGGGCGTGACCACCTCGGTGTGGCTGCTCTCAATTCTGCAGCCGCTTCACGGATTGACTTTCGCACTGCTTCATCTCGCTTGCATGCGCATGATGGCGAGCCTTGTCCCTATCAGTTTGTGCGCAACGGCCCAAGGTCTTTACGCATTTGGCGCAGGTGTCGCGACTGCCGCGCTGACGTTGTTCTCGGGAATTCTATATGCCAGGTACGGAGGAGCATCATTCTTTCCAATGGCAGTTCTCTGCGCCATCGCACTGCCGTTTGCCTGGTTCGGCTTCGCTGACAAGCCGGAATCGAGCTGACGAGCCTCTTCGATGTAACGCATGCGCATGGGATCGAACGACGATCGCCGGGAGGGCGCGTAAGTATAGCTGCCGCGCTAGACCAGGCAGGACATCACAGCAGACTTCAAACGGAAGCATAGTATGCTTGCCACAACCGAAGGGCACTTTGTTTTGCTGGAGGATAGGCATGTTACGCCGCGAGTTCATCACGCTTCTCGGGGGAGCGGCGACGGCATGGCCGATCGGCGTGCTGGCACAGAAGACGCCAGTTGTTATTGGATTTCTCGGCGGCCAGGCACAAGCGGCGCCAGGCGACCCTCAAGGTAGAGCCCTCCGGCAAGGTTTTCTCGACCATGGACTAGTGGAAGGCCGCGACTATGTCATGGAAGAGCGTTTCGCGGGCGGCGACAACGCCCGCATTATAGAGTTCGCAAATGAACTCGCCCGGTCAAAGGTGCGAATGATCCTGACAAATACTCCCGCCGGTGTGCGCGCCGCCCAACGACTTGATCCGCCTGTCCCCGTCCTTATGACCGTCATGAACGATCCCGTTGGTGCCGGTCCGTCATCGGCGCGAACGCCAGCTTCCGTAATTGGGCCCTCTATAATCCAAAGAAAACCTGGGTCGGTCTCGATCACTATTATGCCGTGATCAGCGATCCGGCGTTTCTCTACGTTGTGCTGCCGAACACGTTCTTTTTCATGATCCTGAGTGTTGCCGGAGCGCTGGTTGCCGGACTGTCGCTGGCGCTTCTGCTCAACCGTCCATTCAAGGGGCAAAAGCTGGTACAGACGATCCTGCTGGTGCCACTGATGGTGGCGCCGGTCGTCGCCGCGATCATGGTGCGCTGGATGTTCAACGACCAGTTCGGCATCATCAATGCGGTGCTGGAAGCAATCGGCCTCGACGGCCAGCGGTGGCTGGTGCAGCGCTGGAGCGCATTCGGAATCATTCTGTTGACCGACATCTGGCTGTGGACCCCCTGGTTCGCGCTGCTGCTACTCGCCGGTCTTCAGAGCTTGCCGAGGGAGCCGTTCGAAGCGGCCGCGATCGATGGCACCACGACCTGGCGGGTGTTCCGGTTCCTGACGCTGCCGATGCTGCGTCCGGTGATCGTGGTGTGTGTCGTGATCCGCGCCATCGACGCTTTCCGCACATTCGATATCGTATGGACACTGACCGGCGGCGGGCCGGGCCGCTCGACTGAATTGTTCAGTCTGTATGCTTACGTGCGCAAAGGCATGACCAGATGCCAATGGTGAGACGCCCCGATTTCCTGCCACAGCTTCCGTCATGGGGCCGCAAGGCGCTGTTTGCGCTGGCGCTGTCCGGTATTTGCTTCGCGTTCGCCTTTCCGGTGCTGTGGCTGATGTTGACATCGCTGCGGCCCGAGTCCGGCGTGTATTACGTCCATCGCGGCACCGAGTTCACCCTCGGCAATTTCGCCGAGGTGCTGCGCGAGGAGCGGATTGTGGAAGCCTTCCTCAACAGCGCGCTGATCGCGACCGTCGCGACCGTTTTCTCGCTGCTGGTGACGGTGTCGAGCGGCTACATGCTATCGCGGTTCACCGGGCTGGCATCGCGCATCTGGTTCGGAACGATCTATGTGTTTCGCTGCGTGCCCTACATCTCCTGGGTCTTGCCGCTGTACTTTGTCACCCAGAGCTGGGGTATCTACGACACCTATCTCGGGCTGCTTCTACCGCATGTGGCGGTCCACATCTGCTTTTTCTCATGGCTGATGAAGGGCTTTTTCGACGGCATCGATCCGTCGATGGAGTACGCCGCAATGATCGATGGATGCACCCGGTGGGGCGCTTTCATCCGCGTCGCGGTGCCATCGGCGCTGCCCGCGATATCGGCGCTTGCGGTGCTGTGTTGGCTGTTCACCTGGAACGAGTTTCTATTCGCGCTGATCCTGACCGGCAATCGCGTGCCGATGATCACGGTTGTGATGGCGCAGTTTGTCACCGAGATGGGATTGCGCTGGAATCTGATGGCGGCGACCGCGGTGATGGCGCTGCTGCCGGCATTTCTGCTGGCGCTGTTCGGACAGAAATATGTCATCAGAGGTTTGCGTATTTAAGAAGACAACGCCAAAACCGGGAGGAGAAGCTATGCGGCATTTAGCGAAATGGGTCATGGCGGCGAGCGCGGCCTTGCTGGCTGCGGCGGGTCCAGTCGACGCACAGGTCACCGAACTGCGGATCGGCTACCAGCCGAGCCCGCTGCAGGACGCCTCGGTCGCGATGTTCGAGACCTGGGGCGCCAAGAACGGCGTAAAGATCGTCAAGGTGCCGAATTCCTACGGTGTCTACGTCGAGAAAATGACGGCGTCACTGACGTCGAACTCGGATCAGTACGACGTCATCTGGCACAATGACGATTGGGGACAGACCTGGGCGCATCTGCTCGAACCGACCGACGACGTCGATGCCAACAAATATGCCGAGAAGTGGGGCATGGCGCCGGTCGTGTTCGCCAACGCGCAAGGCCAGAACACCGTGGTGCCGATGGGCCAGACCTTCAGTGTGTTCTTCTACCGCTCCGACCTCGTCAAGCCGGAGGAAGTGCCGAAGACGCTGGCAGAACTCGTCACCGTCAGCAAAGCGCTGCAGTCCGCCAACAAGGTCAAGTTCGGTTACGTCGGCGGCATGGCGATGAACCATAGCTGGTTCAGTTGGCTCTGGTCGATGTGGGGCAACAACTGCGACGTGTTGATGCCTCCCTACGAGCGTGACAACAAGAAGCTCGCCGAAGCCGGATGGAAATCGGGTATGACCGAACCATGCATGCAGCAAACCGTCGAATATTGGTGGGATGCGATCAACACCCACAAGATCGTGCCGCGCGGCATGCCGGCCTATGACCGCAACGAAGCCAATGCCGTGTTCATGGCCGGCGACGCCGCGTTCACCGTCGCGGACTCGCTGTGGTGGGGCACGTTCAACGATCCGGCCAAATCGAAAATCGCGGGCAAAGTGGCCGCCGCGCGCTTCCCGCTTGGTCCTAACCGAACCAAGCCTTTCGCCTGGGACGATATCTGGGGTTGGGCAATCCCGAAGTCGATCGCGCCCGAGCGCAAGAAGCTCGCCAAGCAGATGCTGGAAGCCATGATGCTCGACGAGGAAGGCCAGGTGAAGCTGTGGAAAGCCACCGGCGCGCCGCCGCCCAACACCCAGTTCTGGCCGAAGATCGCGGAGGCAGATCCGTTCATGAGGCTCTTGAAGGAGGCGGTGCTCGATTCCCCCGACAAGGTGCGGGGCGCCTATTACTTCCCGCAGTGGCCTGCCGTGCACAAGGCTTTCAACGACACCGTCACCAAGGCGGTCACCGGCAAGCGCGAGGACATCGCGAAGGTGCTCGCCGAAGGCGCGCCGATCGTGAGCAAGGCCGCGCAATAGTCCAACGCGTGAAGCCCGCCGCGCTTGTCGCGGCGGGAGTTTTTGGGACAGGCATCAAGTTCAGCGACCGGCGGGGAAATGGCAGCGATCACACTAAGCAAGCTCAACAAGCACTATGGCTCGCTGTTCCATGCCGTAAAGGATGTCGACCTTGAGATTGCCGACAAGGAGTTCGTGGCTTTGGTCGGCCCGTCTGGCTGCGGGAAATCGACGACGCTGCGCATGATTGCGGGCCTGGAGGACATCAGCAGCGGCGATATCCGCATCGGCGATCGGATCGTCAACCATCTGCCGCCGCGCGACCGCGACATCGCCATGGTGTTCCAGAACTACGCTCTCTACCAGCACATGAGCGTGTACGACAATCTCGCCTTCGGCCTCCGCAATAAGCGAGCCTCGGAAGCCGAGATCAAAGCCTCGATCGATCGTGCCGCGGGCATGCTGGGCCTGCATGACATGCTGCAGCGCAAGCCGAAGCAGCTCTCGGGTGGTCAGCAGCAGCGCGTGGCGCTCGGCCGGTGCATCGTGCGTAATCCGCAGGTGTTCCTGTTCGACGAGCCGCTGTCGAATCTTGACGCCAAGCTGCGCGCCCAGATGCGCATCGAGATCAAGCGCCTGCATGCGCAGATTCCGACCACGTCGGTGTTCGTGA
>VAZS01000272.1 GCA_005884855.1 Alphaproteobacteria bacterium
TCAGCCAGTCCAGCCCCTGCTTGGCCGCCGGCAACGCCTCGTTACCGGCTTCGAGCAACGCATGACAGGTGAGCGAGGTGTCCCAGACCGGCGAGACACATGGCTGGCAATATGCCTCATGCTCAGTCACGACAAGAAGCTTCTCGAGTGCCCGTCGCGTGAGCGCGCGCGGCGGATAATCCGCGGGCTTGCCGAGCACCTCGTACATCATGACGGTGTTGGCCATCGGCGGAAAGATCGCGCCGACACCATCTTCGCCGTTCAGCCGTTCTTCGATAAACGCCACCGCGGCATCGATCGCGCGCGCCCGCAATTGGTTTGTGAACAACGGCTCGATCACCCGCAGGACGCTATCCAGTCCGCGGAACAGGAGAAACCAGCCCCAGCTCTGATGCGGGGCTTTCGCGGTCATCCCGATCGAATGCGGCTCCTGCAGGAACAGCTCATCGATCCCGGTGCCGTTGACATTTTTGGCGCGGGGCTTCAGCGCCGCCAACACCATTAGCGGCACCATGGTGGTACGTGCCCAATACGAAATCTTGCTCACGTGGAACGGCGCCCACCTTGGCAGCAGCATGATCTCGACCGGCAGCACCGGCACGCTGCGCCAGCTCATCACCCCGAACATCGCCAGCATGAAACGAGTGAAGACATTGCTGTGGATGGCGCCGCCACGCGACAAGATCGCCTCGCGCGCCCGCGCCATATGGGCGGCATCAGGCGATTCTCCGATCATTTTCAGGGCGAAATAGGACTTTACGCTGGCGCTCATGTCGAAATCGCCGTCGTGGACCAGCGGCCAGCCGCCATGGGCGCCCTGAACCCGGCGCAGGTAATTTGCTATTTTGGCTTCCAGCGCGGTATCGGCCGGCTCGCCGAGATAGTGGGACAGCAGCACATATTCGGCCGGAATCGTGGAATCGGCTTCCAGTTCGAACACCCAGTGTCCGTCCGCTTGGCGGGAGCCGAGCAGCGCGCGGGTCGCCGAGGCGATGCTTGCCTCGAGGGCTTCACCGGTTCGGGTCCCAACTAAGTCATCGGCCGAATGCATCAGGCTGGACATCGTTTGTTTTTGCCTCGTTAGAATTACACCAGAAATCCGCTCGCCGGACGCGATCAGCCGCGCCGCATGCGCAGGACCAGGTCGGCGGCGCGGTTTCCCGACCGCACCGATCCTTCAATGGTTGCCGGCAACCCCGTATCAGTCCAGTCGCCGGCCAGGAACAGGTTTTTCCAGGCCGTCGCGGCGCCGGGCCGCAGCGCGTTTTGCTCGGGCGTAGCCTCGAAAGTGGCGCGACGCTCGCGAACGATCTGCCATTGCGGCATTTCCCCCTGCACACCGGCGGCCTTGCAGATGTCGCGCCAGATCGCCTGTGCGAGTTCCTCGCGCGGCATGTCCAGCAACCGGTCGCCATTACTGATCGTGACCGACAGCCGTTGCGGGAACGCGAACAGCCATTCCACCAATCCGCCGACCACGCCCAGAATGGGCGGCAAGTCCTTGGGCGGATCGATGCGAAAATGCGCGTTCACGATCGCGCGGAATTTCGCCGGCGTTTTCAGCCCCGGCACCAGAGCGGCGGCTGGGCGCGGCGGAACAGCCATCACCACGGCGTCCCCAGGTGCGATCGCCACGCTATCGGAGCCAAACTTCAATTCACTGAGCGCATCCGAAGACAGGCCCAATTCGCGCAGCTCGTGTCCGAATTGGATGCTGGCGCCCTTTTGCCGCAGCAGCTTGATCGCGGGTTCGACCAGTACCGCGCTCAAGCCATCACGTGCGATCAGCGGCCGGCAAGCCTGTCCGCCCGCCAGCAAGGTTTCCCGGACCACTGCGCCGGCTAGTCCCGCGGAGCCCTCGGGCGGGTCGACGTTCAACGCCGCCAGCAGCAGTGGCTGTACGAGCCGGTCGTACAGCGTACCCGCGCAGGGAATGGCATCGCCGACCAGTTTGGTTTGCGCTGCCCAAACCAGAGGCATCAGTGCGAGATAATCGCGCAGATCGGTGTCTGGGACGCGGCGGGCCTCGTCGAATACCCATAGCGGCAGGCGGCTTTCGCCAAGATCGAGCTGCCAGCGTTGTCCGGTGGACAGATCGACGAACGGAAATTGGGCCCGCTTAGGCCCGACCAGCCCGGCCTCCGTTCCGATTGAGCGAGCGTAGCCGAGCGCGTGATGGTTGCCCGAGAGCAAAAGATGATTGCCGTTGTCGATCGTCAGGTTGGTCGCCGAGTCAAAATATGAGCGGCAGCGGCCACCGGCCTGTTGCGTGGCCTCATGGACATGCACTTTGCAGTTCGCGTTCGCCAGCCGCACGGCTGCCGAGAGGCCCGATATTCCAGCGCCGATGATGTGAACGGTCTTTTGCATCAGATGAACGCGTAGCGAAGAACAATCGCGATCCGGGCTATCTTGTTGAGCCGAACTGGCGGACGCGGCGGCGCGAATCCCCTCGCGACCAACCGCTCCAGAATGGCGCGATAATATTTCGACATGATCCGTGGCGCGCGCACCACGCGCCGGGGGTTGCGACGCATCACCTCATCGGCATTCTCGAAATGCGTCCGCGCCCGCGCAACCAGCAACCCGCACGTTTTGGCCACTGCCGGGTCAGAGATCACCTTGACCGGATCGGTGGACATGATGCCCGCCTCCACCAGCGCTTCGCGAGGCAAATAGAGCCGGCCGATCGCTGCGTCTTCATCGAGATCGCGCAAAATATTCGTCAATTGCAGCGCACGGCCGAGATGATAGGCCAGCAGGATGCCGTCGGCTTCGCCAAGCCCGAACACGCGCACCGACAGCCGTCCCACGGCGCTCGCCACGCGGTCGCAATACAGATCAAGGGTCGCAAGATCCGGCCCGCGCATATCCTGCGGCACGTCCATTTCCATGCCGTCAACGATCGCCAGAAAATCCTGCTGCTTTAGATCGAACCTTTGAACAGAGGCGACGTAATCCCGTATTCGCGGCGTCGGATCGCCCTTGTAGAGCGCCTCGATGTCATCCCGCCACTGTTGCAGGGCGGCCAGCCGCTCAGGCCTCGGGCCGTCGGAATCGGCGATATCGTCAACCTGCCGGCAAAAGCTGTAGATCTGAAACATCGCCTCGCGCTGCTCGCGCGGCAGAATGCGCATGGCCGCGTAAAACGAGCTGCCAGATGCAGTCGTCCCGTAGCTCGGGTTGGCTGCCGCCGCGTCAGAGTTCATGCGTCGGCCGCCGGTTTGGACACATGCCGCCGGCCGACAGCCCGCCGGCCAATCTCGCTGGCGATGCCGTTGAGACTATAGGCGAGGAGTTCGATGGGACCGAGATGCACTCTCTCGCTCAGCGGATCGCGCACTTTCAACAAACGAACAATCCCATCGGCGAAGGCCTGGATCACTGATATCTCAAGCCCGAGCCGAAAATCCTTCACCTCGGCGCTGAGCGACTTGCTTTCCTCGAGCAAGGCCTGGGTGCGCGCCGCCAACAAATGCAGGCAGCGCAACAGCTCCGGTGACGCGCGCCCGTGTCCGAGCGCCTCCACCGAAGCTCCAGCCAGCGTCAGCGCATCGCGCGGCAGATAAACGCGATTGAGGTTTTTGTAATCGCTACCGCAGTCCTGCAGGTGATTGTTAATCTGCAGCCCGGCGCAGAGCGCGTCGGAGGCAGCCCAAGTCGACGTGCTCTCGCCGTGAACGTCGAGCATAAACCGCCCCACAGGCATCGCCGAATAGCGGCAATAGTGTATGAGTTCGTCCCAGTTCTCATAGCGAAGCTTGGTCACATCCATCCGGAATGCGATGAGAACGTCCAGTGCGTGACGCGGCGGCATCGAACGCTCCGCCAGCGCGCGCCGAAGATTGACGGCTTCGGGCTGGCTGTCGCCTTGGCCCAGCAGTTCGGCTTCCAGCAGGTCGAGAAAGTTAAGCTTCTGGCGCTCGCCAAGGCTTGCATGGTCGGCGATGTCGTCGGCGGTTCTGACGAAATTATAAAAGGCCAGGATCAGCGCACGGTGACGCGGATGGATGATCCAGGACGCGACCGGAAAGTTCTCGTCACGATGTGTCTTGCCGGATCGTAGTTCGCTAGCGCTGCTCATCGAAAAATGGCTACTTCGCTGGAAACACTGGCCTAAAACGCCCGCGGCGCTGCCGCGCAGGCGGATGGATCGCGAACCCCATATAGGGGAATACGATCCCAAAACCAATGCTATCGGCGGTTCTTCGCAAACTCCGGCAGGCCTGAACGTAGGGCCTAAAGGGCTCGCCCAGCGATTGCCCAGTCAGCGTCCTCTTTGTTACTGGCCGTGTTCCTTGAGCACCTGGTTACAGGCGACGCTCAATTTGGGACGATGCTCCTGAAGGCAGGCCAGAATGGTGAAATCGCCCTGATCGATCACCGGACGGCAGTGGCGCTGGACATCGCGCGTACAGGCCGCCTGCTCCTGCGGGGTGCCGCTGCGCTGCGGCTGCGGCTGCGTCTGGCCGATTGCACCGGTACAAACGCATAACGACAACAAGATGACTGCCATGGGAAATTTGAGCATCATGTTCCTTTATTCCTACTGCAGAGAATTTCCAGTCCCGCATGATGCAGGCATGACCCGGACCGACGATTGGGATTGCAACACCGCTGGCATGGCAACGAAGCAACAGAAGCGCTGGTAAATGCGGCCAAATTTATGGCGGTCTCAGTTCCAATTGCAGTGCCCTGCGGGGCACACCGATCAAATTAGTCGAGGGGCTTGATTTCAAGCTGATTTGCCTGATTAGCTTTTTGCGATAATGCGGTTCGCCAGAGTCACTGAATTGTATTTACGGAATCTCAGCGGCCTCGCCTGGTAGCGCAGTCGCATCAGCGGTTGACTTGTGATTTGAACCTAACACAGTGCGACGATACCAAATCTTTGATGCGGCGACACGTATCTCCGACGAGTTCGTCATTTGGATAGGAAAACGCCATGAAACAATTTGGCTTCAGCTTGTTTGGACCGACTATCAAGGCTGCGGCTATCGGCGCCGCACTCATGCTGTCGGCATCGGCCGGATACGCCCAGTCTGGACCGTTTAGCGGTTTCAACGGTGTGTGGTCTGGGAATGGCACGGTCGCTCTTTCAGACGGAACGACAGAGCGGATTCGATGCAAGGCCGACTACAAGGTCGACGACACCGGGCTCGGTCTGAAGCAGAATTTGCGTTGCGCCAGCGATAGCTACAAATTCGATTTGACCAGTGATGTTACCAGCCACGGCGACCGGATTTCCGGCAGATGGAGCGAAGCGAGCCGAAATATCTTCGGCAATCTCCAGGGCACGGCCGGCGGCGGTCAGATCGACGTGTTCGTTGAGGCTTCGGGATTTGCCGCCAATCTGACGCTAAGGACCAACGGCAGCAAACAAACCGTACAGATCAACTCCAAGGGCGAGATCAGAGGCGTGACAATTACCATGGTGAAGAGCTAAGGCGCGCCGGCTCTTACCTGCTCGCGCCGGTTTCCCCGGCTGGATTAGCGGGACCCAGGGTCCCTCGAAGCCGTCGCGACAAGTTGATCAGGAACATCGACGTCGGACGCAGGATAAAGAGATCCGCGACCAATGCGGCCACCATCGCAAAAGCGCTCAGCCAACCAAACAGGCGCAGCGACGGCAGGTCAGAGAACACGGTCACTACCAGACCGCAGGCCAGAACCACCGTCGTCAGGATCAGCGCCGGACCGACCAGCACGGTCGCGCGCTCGACCGCCAATTCCGAACTGACCCCGGGCGTGGTCTCCAGTCGCAGCCGGTTGAGGAAGTGAATCGTCGCGCTCAGTCCCAAGCCAAACGACACCGTGAGCGCCACTACGCTTGCGAACTGCAGCCCCTCCCCCAGCAACCACAACACCGTCCCCGACAGCACCACGGGGAAAATGCCAGGCAGGATGCACGAGAACAACACGACGACCGAACGGAATGCGAGGCCGATGAAAATCGCCACCAGCGCGAACTCGATGGTCAGTCCGCGATTGAGCTTCTCGATCATGCTGGCGCTGTTGCGCGCCGCGATGGCGGAGAGACCGGTAACGGCGATCTCGAAGCCGGGATGCTCCTTGCGAACGGTGTCCAGCGCATCATCAAGCTTTTCGACAACCGGCAGAATTTCGCTTGAATCCAGATCCGGAACCCGGCCCGATACCACAACCGCATCCTGATTGGCGGAAATGAAGCGCCTTACCAGATGCTCGGGTATTAAATTGACGTATTCCTTCAACGTCGCGACGTCGGCGCTTCCAGCCTTTTCCGCAAGCCAGCGCCGCAGGGTTTCCAGCGACCACACATTGCCGACGCCCGCCTGTTTCTCCAACGTGGCGTGGACCTGCGCGATGGTCTGCAGCGTTTCCGGCGCATACAACGAAGCGCCCTTGGGGAATTCGATCAGCACGTCGATCGGATTGGCGCCGGTCAGCTTGACGTCAAGACGCCCGCTTGCCGCCACCGCCTGCTGCTTGTCCGGTACCTGATCGGCCAAGCGATAACGCGGCTCCAGATTGGCGTAGATCGCCGCCAGACCGCCAACAAAAATCACGGCGATCAGGCTGAAAAGGCCAGGCCGGCTAACCATCCGCACCGCGATCCAGTAGCAAAAATTGCGCAACGCCTGAACACCGGCGTCTGCGCTTTGGAACTTGACGGCAAAGACCCGTTCGTTGCGCACGAAGAGCACGCCGAACACCGGCACCAGCGACAACACCGCGACCAACGCGATGATGGTGGCGGCAAGTCCCGCCTCGCCGAACTTGCGGATCAGGTCGGAATCCGAGAACTGCAGGGCGATAAATGAGATGCCGGCAGTGCCATGGGTGAGCACGCAGGCCGGCCCGACCACCAGAATGGCGTTCCTGAACGCAGTATATTTATCCTGACCCGCGATCAGGCGGTCGCGCGCCGCGAACGTCAGCTGCATGGAATCCGAGAAGCTGATCACCATGATCAGTGGCGTCATCACGTTCAGGAACATGTTGAGGTTGAAATTGGCCCACCCAAGGCCGCCGAGCGCGAGCAAAATCGCGATCATCGGCGGGAAGGCAGCGACAACCATGAAGGATATCTTGCGGAAGAAGATGATGGCGATGATGCAGCCGGCCAGAATTCCCAGGACGTTGTAAGTCAATCCATCGCGCTCGACGGCGTTGCGAATTTCCAGTTGCATTACCGGAACGCCCGAGAGTTCGGCATTGAGGCCGCTTCCCGAAAGATCGTCAGCCATCAGCTTGCGAATTTCGCGGACCGTCGGGCCAAGTTTGTTGCTTGCGACAATTTCGGGTTCGAGCGACAGAACGATCAACGCCAGCGTGCCGTCTTCGGACAACAGCTTGCCGCGGATGATCTCGTTGGATTTGACGGTCTCGACGAATTTCTCGTACTCCGCGCCGGTCGGCAGGTCCGACGGGAACAGCGCCGCGGGCAGCTTGCCGGGCGCAGGCGCCTGACGGGCCGAGAACAGCGAAATCAGGCCGCGGGTGCCCTCCACTAGCTGCAGGTCCGTAACGAGTTCACGCATTCTTTCGAGATTTTCGCGCGCAAGCAGCGTCTTGCCTTCGACCACGACCAGCACGTCGAATTCCGTCGCGGGGAAACGCTTGGTTTCCGCTTCGTATTGCCGGTATTCCTTGGAATTGGACCGGAATAGCTGGCTAAGCGAATCGTCGATTTTGATTCGCTCGATGCCGAATATCGCGCCCACGATCAGCGCCGCCAGAACGATGCAGGACACGATCGGCGCCTGAACCGCAATCAGGCCTAATCGTTCCAGCCCGAACGCGATGCTGCCCGTCGGCCGCTGCTCGAGCTTCTCGACGTGGACCTCACTGTTGCCGTCTTTTTCGAGCATACTTGTTCAGTCCTCACAATCGGCGCAATCTGTATAGCTTAAAATCTCGGGCGCGAATGAGGCTTTGGCCGGCCTGGCTGTTCGGCACTACCGTTTGAAAGCATACGATAAAACTATTGTGATAGATGTAACAGGTCTTGACCGCGTCTCGCAAGGCACGCGCGCCCGCGCAGAATCGGCGGTATGCGGCGACTGCGCGCCCCAACTCTCGCGTTGTCAATCAGCTTGATCGGTCGGCGACCGCCGGGGATCTCTGCTCGCCGCTTTCATCCTTTAGCGCCACCCCGGTCGCTTCGCGGGCCAGACCCTCGCGAATCAGCCACGCAATCCTGAAAGCCGCCTCCTCATAGCCAAGCCCGGCGCCGTGAATGTTGGAAATGCAATTGCGCTCGGCATCGGTGCAGCCGACCTTTGGCGCGAACGTCAGATACGCTCCAAGACTGTTGGACGTAGAGAGGCCGGGCCGCTCGCCAATCAACATGACCATCATGCGCGCCCCGAGAATCTCGCCGACCTCGTCGCCCAAGGCAACTCGCGCGCCGCTAGCGGCCAGAGCACGATCAATTTCGATTCCATCGATCGCCAGTCGGGGGATCAGGCTGCGGAGGAGCTCAATGGCGTGCGCATTGACACCTCTCGGCGACAAGCCATCGCCAATCACGATGGCAACCCGGCAACCGCTGCCATTGTCTCCCATCAGCAATTGCTTTGACGCCTGATCGAGCATTCGTCCCAGATCGGGCCGCCGCAGATACTCCTTCCGGTCGCGGGCACGGCTACATACTTCAATTGCCTCCAGACCAAGTTCGTTAAGACCTGAAATGAGGCCCGGCACATCGAACAACGCGTGAACCGCGTCCCGCGCACGCGCGTGGTCAAGCGTAAAATCCAGTAGCGCTTCGGTTGGCAGGCTTGCGCCGGCGCGCCCAAGCCCGACCCGGGCCGGGGTAAGGTTCCGCAGATCCAGCAGCGAACGCAATGAACGCGCCGGTGTGTTCATGAGGCGTTACTCGGCAGGAACCGAGGCCTCCCGCAATCGCATCGAATAGTTTGAAGCGTTCTGCTGGCCTTGCGACGCCGCACGCGCGAAAACGATCTGATGATGCGCGATAATTGCCACCGAAATCAGGCCTTCGATGTCACCGTGCCTCAGGCGCGGCAACGCGAATTTCCAGAATACTTTCCGGTAGTCGCTGAGCACGCCGATCTTCCAGAAAATGTTCCGGAGCATGATGAGCCCCCGCTTGACGTTGGCCCAGGTCTTTTGCTCCGGCGTGACCGGCACCTTCAGCCGGTTGGCATAGGTGAAATCGATCTGATGCTGGTAACGCTCATAAAGTTTTTTCGGCTGGAACGCGATCTCCATGCATTTACGCCAGGACTCGACGACCTGCTCATAAGGCAACAGGAAACCAACGTTGGATTCCCGCGAGTCGTCCTCGACCAGCCGGTTTTCACGCGCGAGCCGATCCCACAACGGAGTTTTTGGCAAGGCTTGCAGCAGATTGATCGTTAGCATTGGAATTTTGGATTCATCGACAAAAGCGAGCAATGCCTCCGCGGTTTCCGGCTTGTCGGTATCAAGGCCCATGATGATGCCGGATACCACCTCCATCCCGTAACTGTTGATGGTGCGAACGCCTTCAAGAATTGGGACCATCATGTTGTGGTCCTTGTGCATCGCCTTCAGTGCATCGGGATCAGGGGTTTCGATACCGCAGAAAATGGTGACAAAGAACGCCTGCCGCATCTTCTCCAGAATCTCGGGGCGTTTGGCGATGTTAAGCGTCGCCTCGCAGGCAAGCCGCAAGACGTAACCGGTCGCCTTTTGCCATTCGACCAAATGTGGCAGCAGATCCAGAGCCGCCTTTCTGTTGCCGATGAAATTGTCGTCGACAAAATACACCGAGCTGGTGACCCCACATTCGAGCAACTTGTTCAGTTCGGCGACGATCTGCTGCGGGGTCTTCAGCCGGGGATTGCGGCCATAAAGGCCCGGGATATCGCAGAATTCGCACTGGTAGGGACAGCCGCTTGAGTACTGAATGCTCCCGAGAAAATATTTTCTTATCTCGGCAAGCTCATAGGCCGGAATGGGAAACTCGGTCATGGGGACACGATCGGCAGTCTTCAAGACAACTTGTTGCACCGGCCGCGACGGATCGCGCGCCAGCCGCGCGATCAATTCGTCGGTGGCATCTCCGAGTTCGCCGACATGCAGATAATCGAACGAGGGATAGTAATCCGGGCAGGCGCTGACCGAAGGCCCTCCGATCGCCACGGCAAGATCGAACGCATGTGCACGGCGACAGATGTCGTTCATCTGCTGGCGCTGGATGTGCATGCCGCTGACCAGAACGGCTTCCGCCCATTCGAAATCCTCTGCCGTGGCCGGGCGGATATTCTCGTCAACGAAACGCACCGGCCAATTCGCGGGCAAATAGGCCGCGATCAACAGTAGTCCTTGTGGTGGCATGAAAGCCTTGACGCCATCGGTCAAGGGATAGGCGTATTCGAATGTGCCGAACGAAGACGTATAGCGCGGAAATACGCACAGGATTCGGCGGACAGTCTCGGTAGTCTCAGCTCTCATCAGATTTCCTCGGCGATATCCGGCAAAATCTGCGCAATCTAAGCACGCCTGCGAACGCGCAGCTATAAATTCCTCGGATTGCGGCAATCCCCCAACCCCCTACCGGCCACGCTTCAACCCGAACAGGTCGCGGACATAAAGCGCATCGTGAAATGAGGTGGACTGATAGTTCAGCATCACATCGTCCGCTCCGGGTACCCCCATGATGAAGGTCACCCCGGCCGCGGCGAGCAGCGTCAGAAGGTTATCCATGTCGTCCTGGTCGGCCTCGGCATGATTGGTGTAGCAGACGTCCACCCCGAGCGGCAGGCCAAGCAGCTTGCCGCAGAAATGGTCCTCGAGCCCGGCGCGGATGATTTCCTTGCCGTCATAAAGATATTCCGGACCAATGAATCCGACTACGCTGTTGACCAGAAGCGGATCGAAAGCACGGGCGAGCCCATAGGCGCGCGCCTCGCAGGTTTGCTGATCGACGCCATGATGAGCATTGGCCGAAAGCGCCGAGCCCTGCCCGGTCTCAAAATACATGACGTTGCTGCCGATGCTGCCACGCCGCAGCGATAGTCCCGCCTCCTGCGCTTGTCTCAAGAGCGCGAGATCGACTCCAAAGCTGCGGTTGGCGGCTTGCGTACCGGCAATCGACTGGAACACCAGATCGACCGGCATGCCTTGATCGATCAGGCCTAGCGTCGTCGTCACATGCGCGAGCACACAAGCTTGCGTTGGAATCTGCAGTCGCCCAATAATCTCGTCGAGCAACTGCAACAGCCTGCCGATCACAACCGGATCGTCGCTTGCGGGATTAATGCCGATGCAGGCGTCGCCGGATCCCAACATGATGCCGTCGAGGATCGAGGCGGTGATGCCCTTGGCGTCATCAAAGGGATGATTCGGCTGCAGCCGCACGCTCATTCGTCCACGCAGTCCGATGGTGTTGCGAAATCGGGTAATTACCTGGCATTTCTTGGCGACCAGGATCAGGTCTTGATTGCGCATCAATTTTGAAACAGCAGCGGCCATCTCCGGGGTGACGCCGCGTGACAACTTGCCGAGAGCTTCTCCGGTCGCGGCATCCGACAGCAGCCAGTCGCGAAAGCCGCCAACCGTTAGCGAGGACACGCTTGCGAACGCTGATACGTCGTGGCTATCAAGGATAAGCCTCGTGATCTCATCGTCTTCGTAGGGAATGACGGCCTCATGCAAAAACTGATTGAGAGGAACGTCGGCCAGCGCCATCCGCGCCGCGATCATCTGCTCGGCGCTCTCGGCGGCGATCCCCGCAAGACGGTCACCAGAGCGCGGCGGCGTGGCCTTGGCCAGGAGATCGCGCAGCCCGTCGAAGACGTAGGTGGTGCCATCGATAGCGCGACGATATGCCATGGCGGCTCCGGCCGGCGGCGGTGGGCGCGACGGCAGTGCAAGGACTATCGGCCAATAATATCCTAGGCAGCGCGGACGGTGGCGAGAAAATGGAGCACCTCGGCTTTTAGCCGCTTGTTTTCGTCCGAAAGCATTTGCGCCGAGGAAAGCACTTGGGAGGATGCCGAGCCGGTATCGGCGGCGCCCAGGTTGACGTCGGCGATGCTGTTCGCAACCTGCGTGGAACCAAGGGCTGCCTGCTGAACATTGCGGGCGATTTCCTGGGTGGCGGCGCCCTGCTCCTCAATGGCAGCTGCTATTGTCGCCGCGATCTCCGAGACCCGGCCGATAGTGCCGCTGATCTCCTTGATTGCCACCACGGATTCCAGGGTTGCAGCTTGCATTCCGGCGATTTGTACGCTGATCTCGCTGGTGGCCTTGGCGGTCTGCGCAGCCAAGGCCTTTACCTCTTGCGCTACCACCGCAAAACCTCGCCCGGCTTCGCCGGCTCGCGCCGCTTCGATAGTCGCGTTCAATGCCAGCAGATTGGTCTGCTCCGCAATACTGGTGATTAGCTGGGTGACGTCGCCAATGCGGTTTGCTGCCAGTGACAGCTCGGCAATTCGCGCGTCCGTCTTTTGGGCCTGATCCACCGCCTCGTTAGCAATCCTGTTGGAATCCGCTACCTGCCGTCCAATTTCATTGATCGAGACCGCCATCTCCTCCGTTGCCGCTGCGACCGATTGCACGTTTGTGGAGGTTTCTTCCGAAGCTGTCGCAACAACTGTGCTGAGCTGCTGGGTTGCCGCGCTGCTCTTAGTTAAGATCAAAGCGGAACTTTCCAGTTCGCTCGATGCTGATCCTACTTTCTCGATTATCTCGCCGACCGTGGTCTGAAAACTCTGCGCCAGATTGTGAAGCTCGACGCGGCGGGCGGCCTGCTGCTGGCGGTTCTTTTCTTCCCGGTCCGCAGTCTCGCGCTCGGCCTTGGCCACTGCCTGTACTTTGACTTCCTGAACTGCGTTTGCCATCTGACCGACTTCGTCGCGGCGGTCCAGGCCCGGCAATTGCACTTCGAAATTCCCCGCCGCGAGCTCGCGCATGGCCTTTGACATGATAACCACTGGGCGAGAAATATTCCGGCCAATCAAGAACGAAACGACGATGCCGGCCAACGCCACGATCAAGAGCGCGATCATCAACGTCAACTGTTGCTCTTCCAACTTGATTCCGGCGCGCGCAATCGCGTGATCCTTGCTCTCGCTGCTGGCCGTGATCAAATCCTCCGTCAGCTTTTCTATCTCGGCAAAACTTTGTTCCGCGCCTTTGATGAACAACAGCGCCGAGCCGCTGTCGCCATCGGCCATCTCGATCGCATTTTTGGACTTCTTGAGATAGCTCGTGACTGCGGCCTTCAATCTTTCAAGCGACTCCGGCTTGAATTCGTTACGAGTGTCTTCGATCGCCTTGAACGCATCTGAAATCTTTGCGGCAGCGGCGACAAGCCTGCTTGGCAAACGCCGCCACCTTTTTTTCATCCTTTTCATTGGCAGCCGTAGCTGCAAGCCGATACAGCTTGGCATGCGCGGTCCAGGCCGCTGTGGTAAGATCGCCGACAATTTCCGATTGCCTGACCGGCCCCGAGACAAGTGCGTCGACGGCGGCCTGATTCGATCGCAACGCCAGCAACGCGTAGGCGCCGGTACCAACCAGAACCAGGATCAGGAAGACAGGGGCAAGCTGAACCTTCCAGGACAGGCCGATGTTTTTGATCCAGCTGAGCATATCGATCCTTCCACGCGGCAATCCACCTGCAACCATTCAGTTGTCAATTCTTGTAAATGCCCGCACAAACCGCGGTGTTGTCGACCCGTTCGCAGTACATCTGCTTGGGCTCGACCTTCTTCGTAACTGGGTTGACGAACTTGTAGTCCTGCCAGAACGACGCCTGCTTCGCCGCCAGCTCGACGCGCTCCTTGACGAAGAGCTTGCCGTCAACATCCTGAGCGTCGCTCATGTCCTTGCCGACAAATTTTTCGTTGGAGCCATGCGCTAGCACCTTGCCGTCGAGCTGATAGACAACCACGTACAAATCGCGATCGATGAACTTGCCAGCCTTGTTGCTAACTTCGGGATAGGATTTTTCGGGACCCTGCTCCTTGATAAACGCCACCGCTTTTTTGACCATCGCAACGGCATCATCCTTGTTTGCGCCATCGGCGGCCGCGGCGGACCCAACGGAAACAAAAGTCGCCGCAAGGGCGCAGATCAGCGGCTTGCTTGTCCAAATCTTCACGTTTCTCTCCGACTCGGTTAGCTGAGCGGTCGCAGAACCGCGGGTGCTAACAGTTGTCCAAGAGAACGAACCGCCGGTTAAATCGCGTATCCGTAATTTACCGCACAACGTGGAGTTGCTTCCTTGCGATCGGCGGTCATGAAGTCTCGAAAATGGCGAACCGCTATTTACGACTAGCAGCGCCAGTCCGCGCCGCCGACCCGTTCAGGTATTGTGCTAACCGCTTCGGTGCGCTGACGAAATTCACGTCCAGGAAGTCGCTGCGGGCTCTCTTATCCGCGGTATGATGGCTCGGCGAACTGCTCGACGGCGTAAATCTGAGCAGGGGAAGGCTTAATGATTTCTAAACAAACATTTTAGATAATTTTTAGGCCCGTCGGCGCTGACCGGCTCCAAGATCGAGGCCGTGCAATGCCTGAAAAGCCGAATTCCGCTAGCCCCTCCTCAAACGCGACCGGATCCCGGTTTTCGCTCGCGGTCAGGCTTTATTCGATCTTCGCCTTCATCGCGCTGCTCACGGCGGCGATAGCCCTGCTTTCCCATTACAACACCCGGCGCAATGCGGAGCTCACCGAAGCGATCGAGACTGCGAGCCTTGCGGCGCTAAACGTCGAGCGCGTCAATTCGCTGGTCTATGCCGTCGTGATGGAATCCCGCGGAGTCTATATGTCCTCGGCACCGGCCGACGTGAAAAAGTACGGCGACGGGCTTCTCAAGTTCAATGACAAGATCCTGGCGGTAGTCAAAGACTGGGAATCCCTCGTCCGGGCGGATGACGCCGCGGAGTGCGCGGCATTCAAGAAACGCATCGAGCAGTTCGTCGAGTTTCGCAAGGAGCTGGTTCGCCGCGGGGTCGAGATTGACGGTGCCGCAGGCCGCGCTTGGGGCGACAATGAAGCCAATCGCAGTGTGCGTACCGCGCTCAACAAGGACCTTGAAGTGCTTTCCAAGGTCTATGCCGAGCGCAGCGAGCAACTCGCCGGAAAAGCAGAGCTCAACCGCATCATGGCTTTTCTGCTGACGTGTCTCGGCGCACTGACGCTGGTCGTGGTTGGCATTGGTGTTCTGATTATCTCCCGCTCGGTGGCGCAGCCGCTATCGGTCATCACCGCCACCATCAAGCGCGTGGCCGAGGGCGAGGAGAACGTAAGGGTTCCCCACGTCGATCGAGCCGACGAGATCGGCGCGTTGGCTCGGGCGATCCAGATCTTCCGCGAGGCAATGGACCGTAATCGCAATCTCAATTCCCAGGTCTTGCAGGATTCCAAGGCGCGCGAACAACGGACCAAGCACATCGAAGCTTCGGTGGAAGCGTTCCGCGGCGCCATGGGGGATGTGCTGCGCGCGGTCACTGACAATGCCTCGGCGATGCGTGTTACCGCCCAATCCATCACCAAAGTGGCGTCCGACGCCAACGGGCGCGCGGTCGCCGCCGCCAGCGCCACCGAACAGGCCTCCAGCAATGTAAACGCGGTGGCCGGCGCGGCCGAGGAACTGTCGGCCTCAGTCGAGGAAATCGGCCGGCAGGTCCGCCAATCCGCCGCCGTCGTCGAGCAGGCCGGGCTTCGCACTGAAAAGTCGGTCACCGAAATCGAAAGTCTCGCCGCGGCGACCCAGCGCATCGATGGCGTGCTCAACCTGATCCAGACCATCGCCGAGCAAACCAATCTTCTGGCGCTCAATGCGACCATCGAAGCCGCGCGCGCCGGGCCTGCCGGACGCGGGTTCGCGGTAGTGGCTCACGAGGTCAAGGCTCTGGCCGAGCAGACCGCGAAGGCGACTTCCGAAATTGGCCAGAACGTCAGCCAGATCCAGACCTCGACGCGCAATGCCGTCACTGCCGTGCGCGAAATCGGCAGCGCCGTGCGTGACATCAATGACGTCACTTCCAATATCG
>VAZS01000273.1 GCA_005884855.1 Alphaproteobacteria bacterium
CAAAGGAGAGGCCGGCGGAAACCGAAGATCCTGATCGTGTCGTGACGCGGAACGATTCCAGCAAGCAGAAGGAGGACAGTTCCAAAGTTGCCGCCGTTCAGACCCCCGCCTCGACGGAATCCGTGGCAGCCGAGGCGACCGCGACCCCCAGTTCAGAAAACATCCCGAAAGGGATGCGCTCGGTTGCTCCAGCGCAGGGCACCGGTGAAAGCGCACAACGCCTCCGTGCGACCTGGCAGAAGGAACTGATCGCGCACCTCGATAAGCACAAGCGGTATCCTGCGGAGCGCTCGCAGAAGAGCGCGCAAATACTGATCAGTTTCGTGCTTGACCGGATGGGGCACGTCGTGTCGACCAGCATCGTCAAGGGATCTGGCGACATAGCCTTCGATCAAGCTGCGCTGGCGATGTTGCGACGATCCGATCCGGTGCCGCCGCCCCCTCCCGATATCGCCGATGAAGGTTTGAACTTTACGTTGCCGGTGATCTTCCGGGTTAAGGGGCGGACCTAGGTTCCGCCAGGATTGCCGTAATTGTCGGTGCTGGCGCGTTTAAATCACGGCCAGAAATATCTGATCGCGACGTATACCAACACGAGACAGGCAAATATCAGGGCGACCGGGAGCCGGGGTTTGGTCGCCGAACCGGATGTAGGTTGGTGTTGTTGCGGCGGCGGCTTACGCTGCGCAGGCGGGCGTTTGAAGGCGGTAACGTTGTCTTTCGCGGGTCGCTTCGGATCGGCGGGAAGTTCGGGCGGCGCGCCGGCCCCACCCATGTCGCCGTAGTAGGCCTTGTACATGAGCTTGATGGTGGCTTCGGTGGCCTCAGCTTCAGACATTTGCTTGAGCAGTGCCTTGTAACTCTCAAGGAACGCTTGGGCTTCCTGGGGCAGGGCTGAGGCGCCGTTCAGCTTAGCCAACATTTTCCAGGTCGCGAAATCGGCTCTCGCCCTCGTGTCGGCGCGTCTGGCGATCAACATGTCCGCAGCTCTAATCAAGATCTTGCCTTAAGCTCTATTGGAGGGAACCGGTACCCGCATTCGCTTGAGAACGCCGTCGCAGATTTGGCTACGCGTTGCCTGTTATCACCAGAAGCAACCGGATCACATAGCCGGTGGAGTTGCGCACGATCGCGGAAATAACATCAAGATTTAGACCGAACTGAGAACCCGCAAGGGGAACAAGGATCAGAATTCCGATCAGGATTAGCATTCCGAATGGCTCGAGCCGCGCAAGGGGCAGCGCAAGCACCCGGGGCAGCAGTCCGACCGCCACCCGTCCGCCGTCTAGTGGAGGGATCGGCAGCATATTGAAGACCGCCAGCAGGACGTTAATCACAAGTGCGTTTTTGAGATTGTCCAGAACCCATTGCGCTGTATCCGCCGGCATGTAGCTCACGAGATGAAATGCGGCGGCGGCGAGCAGGGCGAGCGCGATATTCGTCGCGGGGCCGGCCAGCGCCACCCAAACCATGCCGATCCGCTGATTGCGAAGCGCGCGGAAATTCACCGGCACCGGCTTGGCGTAGCCGAACAAGAACGGCGAGTGGGAAAGCAGCAGCATCGCGGGCAGCACCAGCGTCCCGAATGGATCGATATGTCTCAGCGGATTGAAACTGACGCGGCCGAGTTGCCAGGCCGTATTGTCGCCGAGCGCGTGCGCGACGAAACCGTGCGCCGCCTCATGCAAGGTGATGGCGATAATCAGCGGCAATACCCAGACCGACAGGTCATAAAGCGTGATGTTCACTGGTGTCCCGACCGGTTCAGGTGATGACTAAGCTGGCGCGCGCGCGCGCCCTGCATCAACCGGGAGCTGCCCCCGCATGTTGCGGCAAGCCATCCTCGAGCCTCACCCAGTGCATTTTTTCGGCAACCCAGATGTGTTCGGTTGGTGCAAATGCGTTGCGGTCGTCGAATGCGGCAAGTGCTACACCAGCGACGGTGCCGTTCCGTCTCCATCCAAACAGCCGCGTACCGCAGTTCTTGCAAAACACCCGATCGAGCACTTCAGATGAAGCATAGCGGGCAGTGCCGCCTTCAACCGTGAGGTCGCTCTGATTGAAAAGCGCGCGGGCAAAGAAGGGCGAGCCCATCGCCTTCTGGCAGTTGCGGCAATGGCAAATGCGGACATTGATCGGCTCGCCTTCGGCCTTGAACCGCACCGCGCCGCACAGGCATCCGCCTTCCCTGGTCATGATGGCTCCCCCCAGCGGGTTTTAATATGTCGCACGGCCGCCGGAGATATCGAACACCGCGCCGGTGGAGAATGCGCAATCCTCAGACGCGAGCCAGGCCACCATCGCCGCGAGTTCTTCGACCAGGACGAAGCGGCCCTTCGGAATCTTGGAAAGCATGAAGTCGATATGTTGCTGCGTCAGCTGGTCAAAGATCGCGGTCTTGGCGGCGGCGGGGGTCACCGCGTTGACGGCGATTTCGTAACCAGCGAGTTCCTTGCCGAGCGATTTCGTCAATGCGATCAGCCCTGCCTTCGAGGCCGAATAATGCGCGGCGTTGGCGTTGCCCTCCTTGCCGGCGATCGAGGCGATGTTGACGATCCGGCCGTAGTTCTGCTTGACCATCGAAGGCACGATGGCCTTGCAGCAGATGAAGGGCCCGTCGAGATTGATGCGCATTACTTTGCGCCATTCCTCGAGGTCAGTGTCCCATACCGTCTTGTTGACGCCGGCGATCCCGGCATTGTTGACGAGAATGTCGATCTTGCCGATGGCCTTGAGGGTCGCATCGCGGGTTTTTTCCACCGCGGGAAGGTCTGACACGTCGACCTTGAACGCGGTGACGGCTGCACCAATTTCCTTTGCGGTCTTCTCGGCCAGTGGCTGGTCATGATCCCAGATGGCGACTTTCGCGCCGGAGGCAACGAAGCGTTCGGCGATAGCGCGCCCAAAGCCCTGGGCCCCGCCGGTCACAACGGCGCAGCGGCCGTTCAGATCGATCTTGTTCATCGCGCTAATCCTTTACTTCAAGCGTCCAGCCTCAAAGCGTCCAGCCGCCATCGATGATATGGGCGACGCCGGTAGTGAACGCGCTCTCGTCGCTGGCGAGGTAGACGGCGAGGGATGCAATTTCTTCGGGCGTGCCGAGCCGTCCCATCGGCTGGCGGCTGACGAACATTTCGCGCCCCTGCGGACCAGCCGCGGCGGCGCGGTCCAGCATCGATGGGGTTTCGATGGTCCCCGGGCAAATACAGTTGCAGCGAATGCCCTTTGTTATGAAATCGGCGGCGACCGCGCGGGTCAGAGCCGCAACAGCGGCCTTGGTTGCGCCGTAGACGTAGCGATTGGGCGCGGCCTTGAATACGCCGGCGGCGGACGAGATGTTCACGATCGAGCCGCGGCCGGCTTGCAGCATGCCCGGCAGGAAGGCCCGGAGCGTCCTGTGCATCGACTTGACGTTAATGTCGAACGAGAAATCCCAGTCTTGGTCTGAACATTCCAGCACGGTGCCGTGGTGCACGAAACCGGCTGCGTTGAGCAGGACGTCGATCGTGCCGACGCGTTTGGCCATCGCCACAACGGCTGCCGTGTCGCGCACGTCAAGCCGCGCTACCTCGGACACGCCATCCTTGGTCAGCAGCGCAAGACCCTTTTCATCGATATCGGTGGCAAAAACCGTGGCGCCCTCGCGCGCGAATGCGATGGCGCATGCGCGTCCAATCCCTGCAGCACCCGCGGTCACGAATGCGCGTTTGCCTTTGAGGCGGTCTCCCATCCATATCTCCCTGGATTTCAATTTCAGCTTTTATCCGCTCATTGCGAGGAGGCGAAGGGACGAAGGAAATCCAGACCGGTTCGTGGTGAAATGGATTGCTTCGCTCCGCTCGCGATCAGCGCGTAGAATTCTCAGGCCCCTAGTGATTATCCCTCGCGACGCCGACCCGGCCTGCAATGTCGTGATAGCGGGTGGCGAACTCCATGCACGCGCCGGTGGCATGCTGGCCGACTGTGGATCGATAGAGCTCCTGCCAGGGTGTCTGGTTGGCGGGATGGGGAAAGCCGCCCTTGGCCTTCAGTTCCGCGCGCCGCTTCTTCAGTTCCGGATCGGATATCAGGATATTGGCGCTGCCCTGGTTTAGATCGATGCGAACCTTGTCGCCGGTCTTGAGGATCGCAAGCCCGCCGTCGGCAGCCGCTTCCGGGGTGGCGTTCAGGATCGACGGCGAGCCGGAGGTGCCGGACTGGCGGCCATCGCCAATGCAGGGCAGGGACAGGATGCCGCGTTTGATGAGGGCGGCAGGTGGCTGCATGTTTACGACCTCTGCGCCGCCCGGATAGCCGATAGGGCCGGTGCCGCGCACGAAAAGAATGCAATGCTCGTCGATATTGAGAGAGGGGTCATCGATCCGCGCGTGATAATCCTCCGGCCCTTCGAATACGATGGCGCGGCCCTCGAACGCGTTGGGATCCTTGGGATTGACCAGGTAGCGATCGCGGAACTCCTTTGAGATCACGCTCGTCTTCATGATCGCGGAATCGAACAGGTTGCCTCGCAAGACGAGGAACCCTGCATCCTTTACCAGCGGTTTGTCGTAGCTCCAGATGACATCGCCGTCGGGCTTGGGCGCATTGCGGCAATTCTCGCCCATGGTATGGCCATTGACCGTCATGGCGTCTCCATGAATGCGCTTCTGGCGCATCAATTCGCGCACCACGGCCGGTACGCCGCCGGCGCGATGATATTCCTCGCCGAGGTAGAAGCCAGCCGGCTGCATGTTCACGAGCAGCGGGATGTCATGGCCAAATTTCTGCCAATCGTCGATCGACAGTTCAACGCCGATGTGGCGGGCGAGCGCATTGATATGGATCGGCGCGTTTGTGGAGCCACCGATGGCCGAATTGACCACGATGCAGTTTTCGAATGCCTTTCGTGTCAGGATGTCGGACGGTTTTAGATCCTCCCAGACCATCGAGACAATGCGCGTGCCGGTTTCATAGGCAATCTGACCGCGCTCGCGATAGGGGGCCGGGATCGCGGCGCATCCTGGTAGTGACATGCCCAGAGCCTCGGCCAGCGAGTTCATCGTAGAGGCCGTTCCCATCGTGTTGCAGTGGCCAACCGACGGCGCCGATGAGGCCACGATGTTCATGAACTCGTCGTAGTCGATCTCGCCCGCCGCAAGCCGCTCGCGAGCTTTCCAGACCACCGTCCCGGAGCCGCTGCGTTCGCCGTTGTGCCAGCCGTTCAGCATCGGTCCGCCGGACAGCACGATCGCCGGCATGTTGAAGGTGGCCGCCGCCATGAGGCAGGCGGGGGTGGTCTTGTCGCAGCCGGTGGTTAGAACGACGCCGTCCAGAGGATAGCCGAACAGGATTTCCACCAGCCCGAGGTAAGCGAGGTTGCGATCGAGCGCCGCTGTCGGTCGCTTGCCGGTTTCCTGGATCGGGTGCATCGGAAATTCCATCGCGATGCCGCCCGCCGCGCGAATTCCTTCGCGGACCCGATGCGCGAGTTCGAGATGATGCCGATTGCATGGCGACAGGTCGCTGCCGGTCTGCGCGATGCCGATGATCGGCTTGCCGGACTGGAGTTCCTGACGGGTCAGGCCGTAATTGAGGTAGCGTTCCAGGTAGAGCGCGGTCATCCCGGGGTTATGAGGGTTGTTGAACCAATCGCTGGAACGGAGTTTGCGCCTGGTGACGCCGGTAAGCGGCTTGTTCATTGTCTCTCCCGCAGCGCACACGCCTTATTATTGTGCGTAATTTTCGTGTTGGCGCTCGATGTTTGCATGTGAATGCCCCGTCCGCAATGTTCACGGGAACGGTAAAAGCCTACGACTTTGATCCAACGACATCGACAAAAAAGTCTGGTAAGACCCCTTAATAAAAGGATGACGGCGGCATCGACCGCCGGAGGCCAGTATCGGGAGGGTGAGAATGTCGTCGGTGCAGATTCGGGACGTGCGGAAATCGTTTGGCGGCTTTGAGGTCCTGCACGGCGTCTCGATCCCGATCGAGGATGGCGCCTTTGTCGTTCTGGTCGGCCCCTCGGGCTGCGGCAAATCAACCCTGTTGCGGATGCTCGCTGGACTGGAAAATATCACTTCCGGGACGATCTCCATCGGCGATCGCGTCGTCAACAATGTCCAGCCCAAAGAGCGCGACATCGCGATGGTGTTTCAGAATTACGCGCTGTATCCGCATATGACGGTCGCCGACAACATGGGATTCTCGCTGAAACTGCGCGGCGCCAGCGGCGACGAGATCAGCAAGGGCGTCAAGCGCGCCGCGGAAATTCTGGCATTAGCCCCGCTGCTTGATCGCTATCCCCGGCAATTATCGGGCGGACAGCGGCAGCGTGTCGCGATGGGGCGCGCCATCGTTCGAGATCCGCAGGTATTCCTGTTCGACGAGCCGCTCTCCAA
>VAZS01000274.1 GCA_005884855.1 Alphaproteobacteria bacterium
CATGCCCGGACGGTCGTTGTGCGCGCGTTGCCCTGTGAGGACAACGACACGACAAACTGAGTCATCGCGTCGCCATTCGGCATATCGAGCGTGAGAGCGACATCATATTGGCCGGTCGTCACATACGCACTCACGATCCGCCCGCCCAGTTTCTCGACAATCGCCCTGCTCGCTTCATAGCGTTTCGGCGCATCTTTCATCGCCCGCGCGCCTTGCTCAGTCCAGTTGAGATAGCACATGAACCGCATCGGAACCCTCCTTGTTCAAGCCTGCGCTGCCATCGCAGGCGCGATTTTTTAGCGCATCCATCATAGATCGGCTGAGCCAAATTTCAACGACCCGCCTGGGCGCGGCTTTCTCCAGCCGGCGCAAGCTTCAACGGAACCGAGGAAAGCCGAAAATGCCGCAGCGCCGGCTCAATCAGGTCCTCGCGATGCCAGCCCCTTGGGCCAGTTCTCAACCAACCGAAGCATGCAGTTTTCTGAAGGCGAAATCTGCAACTTCCGGTCGCGGAAATCTTGGCCTAAGTCGCCCGCGCAGTCTCGCTCGTATTGCGGGAGCCAGGGCGAGTGCGCTTTGTTTCGCTCCGGCCTCTCCCTCTCCAGCGCGAGAGCGCATTACCTCGAGTCTAAGCCGCGCGAGCGCCACAGCTCGCCCGGCTCTCTTTCAACGACTTATATTTTTGCAGCGAACTTTAGGTTCAGACGACTAGTTCCAGGCGCTGCTCCCAATTGCTGCTAGCGGCGCTACCCCGTCATGACGAAATCGGCATCCCGAACGCCGCATTGTATAACCTAACAGCCGGACTTGCCGAGTTCATTGGTTTTTTGGGTTCTTCAGCAAAGGCTCCGCTGCTTCGACGGCTCTGAGTTCACGAGCACGCTCGTACCAATAAGCCGCGAGCACGGGGTCGGCGCGCACGCCCCTGATGCGGGCCTGCGCCAGAAAGGAAGTGTCGTAGCTTGCGCCCAGACGGATGGCGGCCTCTGCATTTCCAGCAGCGACGGCGCGCTCGTAAAATAAACGCCCAGCCGTTACATCGGCCCTGCTCACGAGCGCATCGCCGCGGGCAAGGAGCACGGCCACTTCTTCTGCGCTCAGGGCGGCATTGTTCGTTTCTGGGATCGTACCCGGCAGAGCCGACACTGCGGGAGATGGGATTGGCAGTTTTTCGGAAGGTTGTACGACCGGATTTGCCGTGAGCGTCGGCCCAACTGAGATTACATCTCCAATTGGCAGATTTGCGAAAACAGCTGTTGCTGCCGCGGCGGCTAGCACACCTAAGCCAATTACAGGAACGAGCCAAACGAGAGTTCGCGCGGTCAGCTGGGGCAGTCGAAAGGCTCGACTTTTTTCGATTAGCAGCCTGTCAGTGATGTCCGGGTTGTGCTCGGAATCCACATACGGTTCGGGCGGCTGATCCATAGTAGTCGCGGGCACCGGCTCCGCTTCACCGATGGCGGTTAGCTCGTGGGCAAGCCCAGCATTGACGGCTGCGAGCTGTTTCGCTTGGTCCAAGACTTCCGACAACGGCCGCCCCGACGAGAATAGCTGAGACAGGAGTTCAATCGCCTGCTCCCGCTTTTCAGTGGGTGTCAGCGGCTCCAGTATTATCGGGGTTGTCTTTACCTGCGGAGGTTCGGCCATCATGTCAATCTCCCCCTCTCGGCACGAAACCGAATGAACAATAACGATTTTAATATAAAATTGACTGAGTTTCGTAAGAGGTTTGTTCGATTTGGTTGGCAGGCAAAAAAGCGGTACGTCGAAAAGCGGTACAGCTCGCGAGCTTTTCAACTTAAAGCTCCATTGCGTTTAGCCCGCCAATTTCCCTATGGCTGACACGCTTTCGCGGTGACTCTACGGAGCAGCGAGCCAAGACGGTCCGGCCTGTGAATATCGCAAGTCGCGAAGTCATTGACACCCCGGCGTTGCCTTCTCGATTTCGGCTGCAAATGCCGAGGAAGCCCGCTGACTAGATCAGCTTGGTCACGACCGGGCCGTCTCTCGGCTCGAAGTCGTCCCAAGAATATTGCATTTTATGGAAAATTGGTACGTCCAGAGAATTTGTTAACTTAATGTTATCGGGTCAATTTCGTGCGCGGGGAGTGTGCCCCGGAAAAGGCACTGAGATGAATGCCGACCTATCGCGAGATAACACTGTTGCCGACTGCGTAGGGTTGAAGAAGCCGTCACTGCTTGAGGACCAAGAGCACATCATCTCGATTTGCAACGAGCTATTCTGCTCGGGACGGCCGCTCGCTGAAGTGCTTGAGGACGTCAAGAAGCGACTGTCGGACGAACCTAAACGAAACACGGTCAAGCTCGGCGCGCCGGCCGCTATGATCGGCCTACCAGAGGATTGTCCACCGCCCGTGAGCGACGAGCTACCTGTTTCGCAGGAGCAGGTGCCGGAACCGCAACTCAACCCAGGTTCATCTATTCCAAGTCTTCGGCCCGGCTTTATGCAGCGCGGATTGGGCCGTCGCGGAACCGTTGTCGCGATTGGGTTGGTCGTGCTGAGCCTTGTGACAATTGGGGGCTACGTCCAGCTGGGCACCGCCGCCCGCCAACCAACTCCCAACCGGCAAAACGAACTCCAATTACTGCGACAGCTGCACGAGCAGGGGCAGTTCATCAGCAAATCGCTTCGGCCCGGCCTTGATAACGCAGAACTCAGGGACGTAAGGCAAATCAACGCTGCTGTTAAACTGCACGCGGGGGGAGCACAGGCAATTAAGCTGCTTTTTGCGCCGGGCGGGGGCCAAAGCTTTTATCACGTAGCGTCTTGGCCGAACGGCGGCGATGATCTCGAAACTCAGCGGCGACAGTTGACCCGGCTCGGCATTCTCGATCGTTTGGCGGCGAGCTGCCACAATGCAGCACCGTTTGAATTGCTCGGGTCGGAGCCGACCTCCGGCAATGAAGGCGTCGCGGTCAATCCGCTATGGACGCCGGCAGGGTGCTGGGTGGTTGTGAGTTTCCTTTCCATAGACTTGTCACGCGTGTCAAACACGCCCGCGTCTTGGACGGCACCGGGCGTTCAGATCGGCCGATCGGAGGCCTTGTCTCAGCCCTGACCGCCCTGGAATGCCAACTTGCTAGACAGGCCGAACGCGGGAGGGAAACTTCAGCAGCTACGTCCCGGTCGCGATGCAAAAGACGCTCATCGCCTCTAGAGTGAGAGGCCGGGATCTACCCATCCACCGGCGCGCTGCGCGGATAGCGTCGGCGACATTCTTCCGGCCCGAGGCCGCCGGCAAGAATGACCGGTGTGCGAACAAGCTCGATAATGCGCCGGCTAGTCATGCACGATCCCGAGCACACTGATCTGCCGGTCCGATGCGCGGTGGCTATCAAGCAGCAGGTAATCGGCAATCCCGTCGTAGCCGCGCGCGATCGCGACGCTTTCATCGCCGTAACGGCACGCTCCACATGATCGCCATGCTCGGCAGTTTTCGCTTGAACCGGGCAATCTCTGCGCATCGATCGCGCTGCGCCGCGCGCCCAGCTCGGCGCTCCTCTATCTGATGATCCTCGCGCAAGGGACGCTCGCCTACAGCCTGACCTCAGTCATGGGCGCGATCCCGGCCGAGATGGACGCGATGTGCTGCGGAGAACCCGTCCGCCACCCGACGCAAAAATCCCGGGTCGGATTAACGCCGGGCAACCCACACGCATTTCCGCGGATCAGAATTTGGCGCGGCAGACGAGTTCTCGCCGTCCAGCATAGACTAGCGCAGCAGATAATTGGCAAGATTTACAACGAAGCGTTCTCGTGTCAGCCGATGAGCGGGCACACCGCCGTTGCGTGTTTACCGGAGGCGTTTCCTACTGGCCGCCGGTTCAGCTGCGTTTAGCGTTGTATGGTGCCGGAGCTCGGCGTGCTCTATGACTGGTTCGCTGGCCGGGAGCCGCAACGCGCGGCGGCTGAGCTGCGGCTTCTCTTTGTATGAGCTCCGCTTCAGCGTTCCCAAGCGCACTGGCGCGACGATACCAAGAGATCGCCTGAGCCCGATTAGCCTGGATTGCGCGCAGTCTCCAGCGCACCAGAAAAACGCGATCGAAAGTCATTCCCATCCGCAACGCACCCCGCCCATCTCCGGCCTCTGCAGCGCGCTGGTAGAATATGCGCGCCGAAGCAATATCAGACCTACCAAGGAGGTGATCGCCCTGCGCTACGAGCGCACCGGTGTCTACTGGTGGAACCTGTGGCCCAACTGTTTGACGGCCTTGAGCGGCATCCGTTTCGCTTTGCTGTGAGCGGGAAGCAGCAGGGGCAGGAAACACTGCCGGATCGGCAACATGCGAATTCGGGGTCTCTGTCCGGGACGACATTTTTTCGGCCGCTTCAGTCGAAGTCGCGCCGGTGTTTGGCTCAATTCGCGTCCGTGGCCTGCCTACAACAGCAGATTCAGCGGCCGCTGCTTCCAGTTGTGGTGTGCTGCGATCGGTTGGCGGTCGAGCGGCGCCTTCTTCCGCCCGTTTCGCTGTTTCATTCCTTTCATCAATTGCGGTGGCTTGTTCCGGGCCTGTTTTTTGGGTCGGCTTAGCAGTATCGGGGTTGGACGAAACGTTCGTCCCGCGGACCTCGTGCAACCACGTCAAGGCTCGGTGGGCGCTTGCGGAAGAGACTTCCTGAAGCTCGGCGCCATATAAATTCCAGAGGACAAAGAGCCCAGCTGCGGCTGCGGGAAGAACCGAGGTGCCCGCCAGGACCATTCCCATTTTTCGCGACGAAGCTCGCGAGCCGTGCTGAGCTGACGTTGGCCGATCTTTCACCGCAACCGCCTCTGCCCGTGCGGTTTGTTTTGTTTCCCCAGCCGATAGCACTGTTTGCAGATTCAGCTTCGACGCGACACGTTCAGGCACACTCAAATCGGCGTATCCTGAACCGGCGCCGACTTCCCGTGGCAAGGTATCGCCAAAGAAAGCGCCTCGACGCTCTTTAAAGCTCTGGGTCGCATTCTCGCCGTCGGCAGCGGCTTTTTCATTCGTAAGAGGCTTTTCAGGTTCACCTGAAACCGCGGTAGCCTGCGGCTCTGGATTGAGTTCATGAGGTGCTACGGCGCGCCGCGCTCGGTCAGCATCGGTCGGTGCGATTTCGGGCCTGGGCGAAGTCTTCTCGACGGGAATATCGAACCGGTGCTGTGTGTCCTTTATTGGAGTATGGGACCAAGCGCTCGGCTTCTGGTGTTCTGCTGGGCTCGGCTCAATCGATCGGCGCGGCCTGAGCCAAGGGATCTCCTCTGTGCCCTTAGCAACGCTCATGCCGCCGCCCCGCTTCTCGAGGAGGAGCGAGACCTGGGTGACGATCTCCTGACGAGAGCGGCCAGTCTTCTGAAGCTCGCGAAAAGCGCGCCTAGCGCCCGTATCATCTTGGGCGTGTATCCGTTCGGCGAGCTCATCGTAAAGCTCTTTCGCGTTTTCGGAGGTCTGCACGGTACTAATGCCCCCACATCACGGGCCTTCAACACTCGCGAGCATACAGCGGTGGACATCGAAGCGCACGCGCGCACCAGAATTCGCTGATGCGGTGTTGGGGTCACCGGCTTCCCGGCCAGAGCGGCCCAATCCGCTGGGGCGTCCTTGCGATACAGCGGGGTAAAGCCATCTGGGCTACCTAGCCTTGCCTGCAGTTCTTCCCGCATTGTGCCGAGCAAGGCTACATACGAGTAGGGCTTCTCCAAAACACATTTGGGTTCGGCTGCGCGTTGCTTGGCGGGCAGCGGCCATCCGGTCAACCGGCTTGGCAAATTGTTGCCATGGAACTGGCGGCGCCAGTCTGCCAAACTGGCGGCATGAGCGCCGATGACATTGCCGTCCTGCGTATCGAACTGATTGATATCGAGCCGCTGATCTGGCGCCGCGTCGCGGTGCCGACCGCGACCAATCTGCAGACCCTGCACCGGATCATCCAGGCCGCCATGGGCTGGCAGGATTATCACCTGTGGGAGTTCACCGCCGACGACAAGACCTACGGCGTGCCTGACCCCGACGATGCCGGCTGCGGGCATAAGGTCTACCGCGCCGGCAGCGCCACGCTCGCCCGTCTCGTCGAGAGCGGGGTCACTGCCTTCGATTACACCTACGACATGGGCGACAACTGGGAGCACCGCATCATCATCGAGCGGGTTGAGCCTGCCGAACCCGGCATGGTCTATCCCGACTTCCGCGGCGGCGAGCGGCGCTGCCCGCCCGAGGATTGCGGCAGCGTCCCCGGCTATTACGAGTTCCTCGACGCCATCTCCGGCCCCGACAAGGGCAAGGGCAGCCGCCGCAAAAAGGAAATGCTCGCTTGGTATGGTCGCCCCTACGATCCCGACGACATCGACGAAGCGCAGATCCGCGCCGCTCTCAAGCGCATCGCCAATACCACCCGCCGTGGCCGAGCAA
>VAZS01000455.1 GCA_005884855.1 Alphaproteobacteria bacterium
GAGAACGGTCTTGCACTGATCGATATGAAAGATCTCCGTTCGCTGCTGGATGCGATCGTCCCGGACACCAGCAAGAAAGCGGCGGGCGAGGAGGATGCGCTGGCCTCGATCCGCAAGGCGGCACAGGGTTTTGGCAACGTCACCAAGGCGACGGTCGGAACCATTCAGCGCCAGCTGCTGGTGCTCGAAAACCAGGGGGGAGCGAAGTTTTTCGGCGAGCCGGCGCTTTCGCTCAGGGATTTCATGCGCACGGACCACGATGGCCGGGGCATGGTCAACATCCTGGTGGCGGACAAGTTGATGCAGAGCCCCCGCCTGTACGCGACCTTCCTGTTATGGATGTTGTCCGAGCTGTTCGAGGAGCTGCCAGAGGCCGGCGATCCGCCAAAACCCAAGCTCGTGTTTTTTTTCGATGAAGCGCATCTGTTGTTCAACGATGCGCCAAAGGCGCTGCTCGATAAGATCGAACAGGTCGTTCGGCTGATACGCTCGAAGGGCGTCGGGGTTTATTTGGTGACGCAAAATCCGATCGACGTGCCCGATAAGGTGCTCGCACAATTGGGCAACCGCGTGCAGCACGCGCTGCGGGCGTTCACCCCGCGTGACCAGAAGGCGGTTGCCGCCGCCGCGCAGACGTTCCGGCCAAATCCGAAGCTCGAGACCGCCCAAGTCATCACCGAATTGGGCAAGGGGGAAGCGCTGGTCTCCTTCCTGGAAGGTAACGGCACCCCGGCGATGGTTGAGCGCATCATGATCCGCCCGCCGACCGGCCGGATTGGACCGATCACGCCAGAGGAACGCAAGGCGATCATGGATAACAGCCCGATCAAGGGCAAATACGACACCGCCATCGATCGCGAATCCGCCTATGAGCTGCTGCAGAAGCGTCTGGCCGGAACCGCGGCGCCTGCCGACGCAGCGGGAGCGGGCGGGGGAGTTCTCGGCCAGATCAGCGCAATTGTCGGGACCATCTTCGGTACTAATGTCTCGCGCGGACGATTGTCTACCGGCCAGCTTATCGCGCGCAGCGTCACCCGCTCGGTCACCAACAAGGTGGTAGGCGGGGTGGTCGCCGATCTCGGCAAATCCGTCGGTGGCTCGATGGGCGGTTCGGTCGGCCGCGCGCTGGTCCGCGGCGCTCTCGGCGGCTTGCTGCGACGATAATTTTTCCGGCGGCATCATTCACATTGGTGACGAACCAGATTCCCACAGCCAGGCAACGTGCCGCGTGCGCTGCCGCAGATGCGAAATGGGTCGAGGAATGGCTAAGGTCGGCTCGGTGATCCTCACCGATCTCGTGTGGACGTGGTTTCTGCGTCAGCTCTCGCTTGTCCGATCCGCTGACATCCCGGGTTGGGTCTGGGTCGTGTTGCTGTGGGCGCTTATGGCGTTTCCGGCCGCGTCCATACGAGGCACTCATTACGAAGAGGGGACCGTGATCGGCCTCGCGCGAGGGGCGGTCGAGGAAGGCTACTGGCTTTCGCCCCATCTATACGGCGTTCGCTTCGTCGAACGGCCTGTTCTCCTGTCTTGGCTCGCAGCGGGAGTTGGCAAGCTCTCGGGCGGAGTTACGGTTTGGTCTGCGCGCATACCGCACTTGCTATTCCTGCTGGCCGGCGGGCTGATGGTGTTCAATCTGGTGCTGCCGCACGCTCGCAAGGCGCCCGCGGTGTTCGGCGCTCTCTGCTGGTTTGCATGCCCTATGGTTGCGCAGAAGTTCGTTACCGCCGAGCCAGATGTGACATTGTCGGTGCTGCTCTTTGGCGCGTTCTTTATCTGGTGGAAGGGCGTTGTCAGCGGCCATGTTTCGATGTTGCGCTGGCTCTCAATCGCAATTCTGCTGGCTGCGGCGGGACTGACCAAAGGACCTCAGCCGATCGCATACTTCACGCTCGGTGTCGGCGCATATCTGATTGTGAAGCGGCGTTGGGGCGATATTTCGGGATTCGTCTTCTCCAACGCGGTGGCTGGGCTGGCCGTTGCAGCCTGGTATTGGGCCGTCGTGAATCCTGGCGACGTAGAAGGCTGGATGATCCATTCGCGCTTATCTGAGGAATACCGCCGGTAAGGAAGAAGGCGATCTCCTCTTGGCGGTGGTGCTTCACTGGTGTTGCTGGTCTGGCCGGGCGGCGTCGCTTCGCGCTATGCCATGCCTGCAAACCTGGCGCTCGCCGTGTTGGCAGGGATACTGTTCGACCGCTGGTGGGCGACGCGGCCCTGGCTCATAGGTGTCAGCAATACCATAGTCGTCGGAATATCAACTAGCCTCATCGTTCTCGGATGGGTTGTTATGCCGCTTGCTCCGGACGCGTTCCGCCAGTCGAAGATTTCGGCGCAAACTATAGCGGCGGTCAGGGGGATGGCCGCGGGGCCGCTTTACGTTCTCAAATCCAATGGCAACGAAAACGTGCTGGCTTATGTCGCTGCGCCAATTCGCATGGTTAGCCTTGATGAGATCGAAAAGCTTGAGGTCCCTGCCTTCGTGATCCTATCCACCTCGCAGCTTTCCGAAATTGCCGCCCAAAAAACTGGTTTCCGGGCAATTCCACACGCTGTGCTGAGCAAAGATCCGCTTATCAGGATTTTCGAGGTTCAGCAAAAGT
>VAZS01000275.1 GCA_005884855.1 Alphaproteobacteria bacterium
ACGATCCGCTCGCCGTCTGGCGTGATGTGTTCCTGCCCTGGCGCGAACCGGTGACGCCAGGTGACTTGGATACCCGGCCGCGCCTCTAACAGCCGCAGCTTGTGCTCTTGGATGTAAGGCAACGCTAATATTTCTGCTTGGGCGCGGTCCGACGTGCCGAGCGACTTTTCGAGCCGCTCCCCGCCCGGATACTGCAACTTGATTTGCCAGTTTCGAGAACCGTCGCGAAGAAACAGGTAGTCGGTTTTGCGGGTCATAAGTCCACCGTTAGCGGCAGTGCTTAGCGGCAGTACTTAGCGGCAGTCTTAGCGGCAGTAAAATGCTTTTCGTTCCAATGGTTTACAATAGCTTTGGTGCTCGCTAATCTCCCTCCCCTAGGGAGCGCCAACATACCTTCTCAGCTTGAGGGATGTGACAAGCTGAATGCTGCTGAGCTGACTGACTTAGATCGCACCCGTCGAGAAAAGCCAAAAGAGGGGCAGCTTTGTCGTTCCCAATCCCGACTAACGAGAGCCGACGGCTTGCCGCCGTGCGTGAGCTCGACATCCTCGATACCGCGCCCGACATCGCGTATGACGAGATTGGCGAACTGGCCGCGCAGATTTGCCAGTGTCCAGTGGCTTATATCAGCTTCATGGATGATGATCGGCTCTGGCTAAAGGCAAAGTACGGCCTTCCGCCGGACCTTAACCAGTGTCCCCGCGAAATCGCCTTCTGCGCAACAACGATTTGCGGTGCCGTGATGGTCGTGGCGCCTGATTTGCGGGAGGATTCCCGGTTCAATCAGATCCCCTTTGTCACGGGCGAACCGCACTTTCAGTTTTATTGCGGGCTTCCGCTTGTAACCGAAGCTGGGTATGCGCTCGGCACACTTTGTGTCCTCGATTTTGAACCGCGCCACTTGAGTTTCGAACAAGCAGAGTCGCTGCGCCGCCTCTCGCATCAGGTTCTGACCCAACTGGAGTTGCGCCGAAAGCTCATCGAGTTCGACCACACGATCAAGGAGCTGGATCAGGCACGGACGGAGGCCGCCGCGGATAGGGCGCGTACGGAAGAGCTCCTCATCAACATCCTGCCTGTATCGATCGCCGACGAGCTCAAGACGAACGGCAAAGTCCAGCCGAAGTACACGGCTTCGGCAACGGTTCTGTTTACGGATTTCAAGGGCTTCACTCTTTTGACCGAACGCGCGGAACCCGTCGCGCTCATCGGCCTCCTAGACCAATACTTCACGGCGTTCGACGACATCGTGGCGCGCCATGGACTTGAGAAGCTCAAGACGGTTGGCGATGCCTATATGGCCGTCGCCGGAGTCCCGGCGGCTAATCGACGACATTCGATCGATACCTGCCTCGCGGCGCTTGAAATGCAGGCGATCGTGGCGCGCATGAAGGCGCTACGAGAGAAAATGCGGTTGCCGGTGCTGGAGCTGCGTGTCGGGATTCACGCCGGGCCGGTCATTTCAGGCGTTGTCGGCAAACACAAATTCACATTCGATATCTGGGGAGACACCGTGAACACGGCGGCGCTCATGGAGGCGAACGGAATGCCTGGCCGGATCAATGTCTCGGAAACCGTGGCGGGACACGTCAAGACACTTTTCCAACTGGAGCCGCGCGGACCCATCGTGGCCAAACACGACCGCGCACACGAAATGTTTTTCCTCAACGGGCTGAAACCAGAATTTTCGCGCGACCCCGAGCGCCGCATTCCGAACGAGAACTTCCTCGCCGAATGCAATCGCCTGCTCACCGGATTTTCCGGCTGATCCCGTTCGCGTCGTTTGTAGCCGGAGCCTAGTGATTTTCGTTCGGCTTGCGGACGAAATGCTTACCGTGACGCATATCGGCGGTGGCGGTGCTGGTGCGCGTATGCAAACCAGTGGTGCCCGCCATGAGCGAAGCGAATGCCCCACTCACGGCCTCCGGCCGAATAGCTGATGTGAACGTGCTGCACGCGCCCATAGTCGGTTGAGTAGCCGCCGGGCCACCCAGAGAGGTGTTGGTAGATGCACCTGGGATTACCCCTCATGTCCACAGCCTGTCCGGTGGCATGCAGGCTCATCGTGCGCGTATTGGCGATGTGAGTATGGCGGACACCAGAGACGACCGATGAACCACACGACGACGATATCTCGCGTACCTTCGCAGCCAAGGCCGAAACAATTGCGCCGCCTCTCTGCAATGTAGGTGACGCCGGGTAGTAACGAGGGCGGGCTTGCGCGTTTGACGTTGAAAGACTGACGCACAACAACGCCCCTGCGAACAGGAGGTGCTTGATTGCCGGGCTTGCTGATTGTTCGTCTGTTTTGAGGGATTTGGTTATTGAACGATGCGGCTGGCTAATTAGAAAACGCGACTTCCTCTCTAGATGATTCATGATCTATTTCCCGATGGCGTGCAGGCTTTCCGAACGTTCAACAAACGTCGGGCCTCGGGCGCAAACGTGTAAGAGCCTTCTCCGTTCCGGATGTCACAGCCAGCACAAAAGCCCGTTTTGTCCGGAGTCTGGCTTTGTCTGGCTAGAACAAGGCTAAAAAAGCCGCTTACTTCGAACGGCGACCGCCACACTGCTCCTCAAATGCTTGCTCGATCGAGCGAATTGGTTTGACTCCGCCAAGCAGCGCCAGCGCCGTTTGACCGAGCCAGGCTTAGTGCATTGCCGAGGTAAACCCATCTCCGTGCGACGGATCCTGCATAGCCGTTTGCGCTTGGGACCATGCCATCCAAGTTGGCACGCCGGCCTGAGCAATGCGCGGCCTCTTGGCGGGCGCGGATCTGGAGTGGGTTGCCTTTTCGATCCGTCTCGGCGGCCTTGCGATGTCGGCATAGGCGCGTCCAAATTTCCGCTGCCGGTAGGAAATGATGCCGCGATCGATGTAGGCGGGCAAAAACTTCGGATCAAGCCGAAGCGCGTGATCCAGGTCGGCGATCGCTCGCTTAAGGTCACCATTGCGATAGGCTGTCATTCCCCGTGCTCGCAGCGATCTGGCCTCGCTCGCGGCACCGGCGAGAGGCGGGGCGAGATCGGGCGGGCGGATGCTTTCTGGATCAGCATGGGTTACTGCGGCCGCGGTTGGCGCGACGGCCTCAGTGGGAATTTTTGCGCTCTCATATCTGGCCAGTGAGATGCTTAGCCCGGTTGTATCGGACGAGGCCACCGCTGAGCTAAGAGCGGCAATCTCTGCCGTCGCGCGCGCGTCGAGATTGTCTAAGTGATCCACGGAGGCTGCTGAAATGTGTATGAACACCAAATACCCGCCCACCGTTGCAGCCGCCGCGCCGGCAAGCGCGAGCACGCCGGAGGCAAGCTTGTGAATGGTGGCGGCGACCGCATGCTTGGACGCCGACACCTGCTCCGCGCGCGCGAGTTCGAGCAAATGATCGTAAGCCGCGCGTTCGTCGGCATCGCCAAGGATTTGATTGGCGCGCATGATCTGTCGGAATCTCAGCGCAGCGCTGGGATCGCCGGGTCTGATGTCGGGGTGGGCGCCCTTGACGGCTCTCCGGAACGCCGTCCTGAGAGCTTCTTCGTCATCGTGTGGAAGCGCTCCGAGCAAATCGTAAAGCGTTTTCATCGTCGCTCTCGCTGCTGGATATGCTCGGCTCCGTCCGAAATTCCCGCCGCGAATTACACAGGAGCACGCGTACAAACTAAACGTCACTGCTTGTGGATAATGTTGGTGCAGTGCGGCAGAAAAATGACTTCTGCTATGGCGGTGTCATAACTGACGCGTCGGCGTTTCACTCAACTGTTGTCAGCGTCTGGGCTGCGCTTCGCGCGCTCTGCCCGGTTCGAGCAGGCGCAAACGCAGGCAAATCATGTTTTTCGCTATCTCGAAAGCATCTCCCGCCCGATTGGAGCTTCAGATGCACTCCAGTAATCGGAATGGCCGGGTCTTCACGGCGACAGCCGTAAGCCCCCATCGGCCGCCGCGTGTGTGGCGCAACCATGGCAATCGCGCTCCTTTGTTGGTTTGGCGACGACAGGAAAGCGCGCCAATACGACCGAGCGTGAATTTGACCCGCATGCTGCCGAAATCATAAAGTTCATCGTCATGAGCGAGTTCCGCGGCGTCTTTCCCTACCTCGTTTCACCCATTGATGCGTCAGGTCAGATCCGCACGGAAGTGCTGGGCCGGCTTTGCGACGATCTCGTCAATGCCGGAGTGCACGGGTTAACCCCGCTGGGCTCGACCGGTGAGTTCGCCTATCTCAACAACTTCCAGCGTGCGAGGATCGTGCAGACGACGGTCGAGGCGGCCAGGGGCCGCGTACCTGTTGTGGCAGGTGTCGCCTCGACATCGACATCCGATGCGGTGGTTCAGGCCAAGGAATATCAAAAGCTCGGAGCCGACGGCATCCTCGCGATCCTGGAAGCGTATTTCCCGCTGCAGGACGCTCAGGTGGAAGCTTATTTTCGCACGATCGCCGACGCCGTCGACATTCCCGTCGTGATCTATACCAATCCAAATTTTCAGCGCTCTGATTTGACGATCGAGGTCATTGCGCGGCTCGCGACCCATCCACGCATCGGTTACATCAAGGACGCCTCCACCAATACCGGGCGGCTGTTGTCGATCATCAACCGCTGTGGCGATAGCATCAAGGTTTTCTCGGCATCGGCCCATATACCGGCTGCAGTGATGCTGATCGGAGGGGTCGGCTGGATGGCGGGTCCGGCCTGTCTGATTCCGCGGCAGAGCGTAGAACTGTATAATCTCTGCAATGCCGGGTGCTGGGACGCTGCGTTGCATTTGCAGCGCCGGCTTTGGCGTCTCAACGAGGCCTTTGCACGATACAATCTCGCAGCCTGCATCAAGGCCGGACTGGCCATCCAGGGCTATGAGGTTGGCGATCCGATCTTGCCGCAGACAGCGCTGAGCGCGGACGACCGCAAGGCGGTCGAGGCGGTCTTGCGGGAAATCGGCTAACTCTTCCGCGCTGGCGGGCGCCCGGAATGAAGTTGGGCGCGAGTTGTGTCGGTCCCAAAATGCGCTAAAACCCCGCCCAATCAAATCGAACAGAAGCCTCCAAGGACAAACTGAATGAACATTCTTCCCGGCAATATGCGTTTCGGTGCGGGCCAGCCTGTGAAGCGTCTTGAAGACCAGAGACTTCTCACCGGGAACGGGCAATTCATCGACGACAAGCCCGAAGAGGGCGCGCTATGGCTGCATGTGCTGCGCTCGCCGCATGCCCACGCGAAAATCATTTCGATTGACACCAAAGCGGCAAGGGACATGACCGGTGTCGAGACGGTTTTTACCGGAGCCGATCTGATCGCCGATGATATCGGCACCATCCCGACCCTGTCGGTGTTCATGCGGCCAGACGGCAAGCCGATGACGGTGCCACCGCGCCGGCTGTTGGCTCATGAGATCGTTCGCTTTGCCGGCGAACCCGTCGCCGCTGTGGTGGCGACATCGCGGGTTGCGGCGCAGACCGCATCGGAGGCGATCTCGGTTGAATACGAGGTGCTGCCGTCGGTGGTCGATCCACTTGAGGCGACCGGGCCGGGCGCGCCGGCGGTGTGGGCGGAAGCGCCTGACAACATAGTGGCGGTAATGAGCTATGGCGATGCCGCCGCTGTCGAAGCGGCTTTCGCTGGGGCCGCGCATGTGGTCTCACTCGATGTGGTCAGTCAACGTCTGGTGCCCTCGGCGATGGAGCCACGCTCAAGCATTGCGGAGATCGACAAGAAATCCGGGCGGCTGATTCTGCATGTGCAGTCGCAGACGCCCGGCTCGACCAGGGACGTGCTTGCGGAGGCCGTGCTGAAGCGGCCCAAGGAAAGCGTGCGCGTGCTGGTCGGCGATATCGGTGGCGGCTTCGGGCAGAAGACCAACCTTTATCCGGAAGACGGCATGGTGGCGTATGCCGCCCTCAAGCTGAAGCGGAAGGTGCGCTGGCGCGGTGACCGCAGTGACGAGTTCATCGGCGGCACCCATGGTCGCGACCTCACTTCGACTGGCGAATTCGCGCTCGATGCCAAAGGCCGCGTGCAGGCCTATCGTGTGCGCTCGATCGGCGGCACCGGCGCGTATCTCACCGGCGCCGGCAGCATCATTCCGCTTGTGCTTGGCCCATTCGTGCAGTCGGGCGTGTACGATCTTCCGCTCGTGCATTACGAGGTGAAGGCCGTGATGACCAACACCGCACCCGTGGGCGCCTATCGCGGCGCGGGGCGTCCTGAGGGCGTATTCATAGTGGAACGGCTGATGGATGCGGCCGCCCGCCAGATCGGCATGGACCCGCGCGCGGTCCGCAAGGTCAACTACATCAAGCCCGCACAGCTGCCCTACACCAATCCGGTCGGGCAAATCTACGATTCCGGCGCGTTCGCGCACATGCTGGAGCGCGCTTCCAAGCTCGCGGACTGGGACGGCTTTGCCGCGCGCAAGAAGGCGGCCAAGAAGAAGGGCCTGCTCTACGGCCGCGGCCTCACCAGCTACATCGAATGGACCGGCGGCCGGGCGCATACCGAAAAGGTCAGCCTGCACGCCACCGCTGAAGGGCGCGTTATCCTGCATTCCGGCACGATGGCGATGGGGCAGGGCTTGCAGACTACCTACACGCAGATGGTTTCGGAATCGCTGGGTATACCGATGGACAAGATCGATATCGTGCAGGGCGACACTGATCTGGCCACCGGGTTCGGCAGCGTCGGCTCCCGTTCGCTGTTCGTCGGCGGCACCGCGCTTGCGGTGTCCGCAAATGACCTGATCGCGAAGGCGCGCGAGAAAGCGTCGAACGCGCTGGAGGCTTCGGTCGAGGACATCGAATATCGCGACGGCATGCTTACGGTGGTCGGCACCGACAAGCGGATCGGACTGTTTGAAATCGCGCGCAAGGAGGCCGGCGCGCGGCTGAGTGTCGACAGCGAGGGCGAGGTCGACGGACCGAGCTGGCCGAACGGCACCCATATCTGCGAGATCGAGGTCGATCCGGAGACCGGCGTCAGCCGTGTCGTTCGCTACACCACGGTCGATGACGTCGGCATCGCCGTCAATCCGATGCTGGTGACAGGACAGGTGCATGGGGGCGTCGCGCAGGGCATCGGTCAGGCACTGTACGAGGGCGTTGCTTACGACGCCGAAGGGCAATTAATCACGGCGAGCTATCAGGATTACTGCCTGCCTCGCGCCGACGACATCCCGCCAATCGAGGTCACGCTGGATGAGTCCGCGCCCTGCCGCACCAATCCGCTGGGCGCCAAGGGCTGCGGCGAATCCGGAGCGATCGGCGGTCCACCCTGCATCGTCAACGGCGTGATGGACGCGCTCAGCGAACTCGGGATCAAAACGCTGCATTCGCCGCTGACGCCTATGAAGGTGTGGCAGGCGATCAGGGAGGCGCAGGCGAAGGCTATGAGCTGAACTATCTCGACATTCCGTCGATGGAAGTGCGTGCACTCTCCATAGGAGGGTCGGGGTGAGGGGTTACGGTCTAGAGTCGGGCCGTAACCTCACCCGAATTGCTGCGCAATTCGATCTCTCCCTATAGGAGAGGTGACGAAACGCGCCGTGCGTATCCACAAATGACTTACAGCCCCAGCACCATCTTGGCGACGATGTCGCGTTGGATTTCCGAAGAGCCGCCGAAGATCGTGTAGGCGCGGCCGTTGAGATATTCGGGCACGATCGGCAGCATCGGCTCAGGGATCGCCGGCCCCTGGTTGAGCTTATAAAAAGGCCGCATCGGCTCGACCGCCAAGCCATCATTGCCGATCACCTCCACGCCTAGCCGCGTCACCGCCTGTCGGATTTCGCTGACACGCAGCTTTAACAACGAGGACACTGCCCCGGGATTTTGCCCGGTCTGCAACGCGGACAGCACCCGCAACTCGGTCATTTCCAGCGTGTCGATATCGACTTCGATCTCGGACATGCGAACTGCGATATCGGGATCTTCGATAGCGCGGCCGGTGGCATCGGAGTTCGCCAGATCCGAAATTGTTCTCAGCGCATCGCGCAACTTGGCGGAAGCGATGCCGGCGCCGCGCTCGAATTCGAGCAGGTATTTCCCCGTAAGTCCAGCCCTTGCCCTCCTCCCCGACCCGGTTGGCGACGGGCACGCGGACATCGTCGAAGAACACCTGATTGACTTCGTGGTCGCCGCCGATGGTCAGGATCGGGCGGATGGTGATGCCGGGGCTTTTCATGTCGATCAGGATGAAGCTGATGCCGTCCTGCTGGCGTGGCGTGTCATTGGTGCGCACCAGCGCGAACATGCGGTTGGCATGATGGGCATGCGTGGTCCAGATCTTGGTGCCGTTGATGATGTAATCGTCGCCATCGCGCACCGCCCGGGTCTTTAAGGATGCGAGATCGGACCCGGAGCCCGGTTCGGAGTAGCCCTGACACCAATAGTCTTCGCCGGAGAGGATGCGCGGCAAGTAATAGTTCTTCTGCTCTGAACTGCCAA
>VAZS01000091.1 GCA_005884855.1 Alphaproteobacteria bacterium
GCTCGCATTTTTCGGGATCAGCGCCTTCGCTGTGCTTGCCGCCGCCCTTGGCATCTACGCGTTTCGCCAGGTCGGCGAACGGCTCGAACTGATCGATGTGCGCGTGCCGCAGGTCGTCAGCTCGATGGAAATCTCCCGCGCAGTCGATCGACTTATTGCGTCGACTCCTGCCTTGCTTGCCGCCGCGACTCCGAAGGAGCGCGACGAAGTATCGAACCGGATGCGGCCGGAAATCGATCGCCTGGTCATCAGCCTCAATGAGGTCGCACGCGGCGATAAGGTCGATGAGGCGGTCACGATCCAGACTCTGGTGGGCTCCTTACGATCCAATCTGACCGAACTAGAGGAACTCATTGGACTGCGCCTCAAGATCAGAGAACATCTGGCCACACTGCTGAACGCACTATTCCAAGCCAATAAAGAAGCGGAACGACTTTTTGCGCCATGGCTCGACGTGATGGACTTGCAAATTAGGGGCGCGCTCGAGCAAGCACGCAAGCGCGACGCTGATCCGAGCGCGCGAGCAGGCCATGAGGTCGCAGCTGCCATCGTCCTGGACCGGGCGGCCCAAGCGGCGCAACGGGGCTTCTCGGCCATTGTTGACCAACTGATTCAAGCAGCAACCATCGTCCAACAGGAGAGACTTCCGGTCGTCGAATTCCAACTGCGCAGAGGTCTGGATGATCTCGATGCCAAGGCGAGAGATCTCGATCCAAAACTAGGTGCTGTGTTCGCCGAGCAACTTCGACAGATTCGCGGGCTCGCCCTCGGACCAGACGCCGCGCTCGCAATACGCGGCGAGGAGCTAAAATTGGTCGGCAAGGCTGAGAAACTCATTGCAGAAAACGGCAACTTGTCCGTCGGCCTAACCGCCGCGGTCGATCGGCTAGTATCACAGGCCGAAACCGACGTGAGTTCATGGGCCAAGGACGCGCTCTCCGTTCAACGGTTGAGTGCACAAGCCCTCCTGTCATTTGCCACCCTAAGTCTGCTAAGCTCGATTTTGATCGGATGGCTCTATGTCAGCCGCAATCTCCTGCGTCGGCTAATGCGTCTGAGCGACGGCATGCTTGCCATTGCCGGTGGCAGTTACCACAGCACCATCGACGTGTCCGGGAGTGACGAGATCACCGAAATGGGGCGAGTGGTCGAGATATTTCGCAAGAACACGTTGGAACGCAACGACTTGCTTGTCGACAAGGAACATGCTGCCGAGCGGCTGGAGCAGCAGGTCAATGAACGAACGGTAGAGCTGGCACAGTCGGTCGAAGAACTCCGCGCGCTAAGCGACGTGAGCCAGGCCGTCAACTCGACGATCGACCTCGAAACCGTGCTGTCCGCCATCGTCACCAGAGCCACTCAACTCTCGAGAACGGATGCCGGAACGATCTACGTGTTCGATGAGGCAAGTCAGACATTCAGTCTTCGCGCGAGCTATGGAATGGACGAGGCGATCATCTCCGAGATCAAGGATCGTCATATTTACCTTGGCGAGACAGCAATCGGGAAAGCGGTTGAGCAGCGTGTGTCGATCCAGATTTCGGACATTCAGGACGATCCAAAATCAGTGCTTGATATCATTGTACGGGCAGGGTTCCGGGCCGTGCTAATCGTCCCGTTGCTAGGTGCCGACCGCACTGTCGGCGCGCTCGTGGTGCGGCGCAAACGAATCGGCGAATTCCCGCAGCACACGGTTGATCTGCTTCAGACCTTCGCCGCACAGTCTGTCCTGGCCATTCAGAATGCGCGCTTGTTCGAAAGCGTCGAAGCCCGCACTCGCGAGTTGGCCAAATCATTGGAGGACTTGCGATCCGCTCAGGACCGTCTGATCCAGACCGAGAAGCTCGCCTCGCTCGGTCAGCTGACTGCGGGTATCGCGCACGAGATCAAGAATCCCCTCAATTGCTCCATTCACGCGCAGGCTCCGGTGAGCCCAGCCGCGTCGATTTGAACAGCCTTGTCGAAGAAAGCGTCAATTTGGCTTATCACGGCGCTCGGGCCGAAAATCAGGAATTCAAAATCATGCTCGAGCGATCTTTCGATCCATCAGCAGGCGAGGTCAATGTGTTCCCGCAAGAGATGACGCGGGTATTTCTGAATCTGCTATCAAACGGCTTCTACGCAACAACGAAACGCAGCGCCGAGACGCAGGAGCAGGGCTACCAGCCCACTGTTAGTGTCGCGACAAGGAACCTGGATAACTCCGTAGAGATCACCATTCGCGACAATGGGGACGGCATTCCGGCGGAAGTGAAGGAAAAGATTTTCCACCCGTTCTTTACGACAAAACCACCGGGCAAGGGAACCGGACTTGGTCTTTCATTGAGCCACGACATTGTTGTCAAACAGCACGGTGGATTCATTGAGGTCGATACGCTAGCCGGCGAGTTCACCGAATTCCGGGTTATCCTTCCGCGCTCGGCGGGCAGCAAAGCCGCAGCATAAATGTGGTATTCCCGCACTCCGATCCGAGCTTCGTGCGCAAGCTGTCAGCTTAACAATGGCACTACCCAGGAGATTACTGAAATCCCCATAGCCGGCAGGATGCACCGTATGCGCGCACAGCGGAATTTGTTGAACCGGATCAATCTGATTTGCCCTGTCCAGTCCCATTTGCAAAAACATTTCCGTTCCTCTCCAAAGCAAATCACTTCATTAGTCGCGCCGTCTCGTCCCAACGAGGGGCGGCTCGCGATCGTCACGAACGCGGGACGGGATGCGGTGGACGCCGATGGTGCTTTTGACGAACAGCACTTAAGCGGACGGCGAAGTCGTGTGGTTCTGATGCCCCGACGCTGGCATCAAGTTGGCAGGTAGTGACCTGCTGACGACAGTGGCAAGAAAGCCCGGTCACTGGGGAGAGCGCGAAGGAAACCGTTAAAACCATTGCGCGGGGAATGCCGGGTGAACCCGGTGTGACCGTGGTGACTATGCTCGTATGCTTTTTTATTTTGCATGCGAGGCTGCGGACGCATCGAGCGCCCGGCATTCCCTGCGCCCTTTTTCAATAAGGGACGAACGATCTGGCACAACCCGGGCGTATTCGGCAATGACGATGATGGAGCACAGCTATCTTTGCCGTCATTGCCTGCGACAAACGCGAAGCGTTTGCGCACGAGAGTGAAGCGACGAAGCAATCCACACTTTCTTCTGCGCGTTGGATTGCTTCGCTCCGCTCGCAATGACAGGTTTCCAACCATCGCGCTTCGTGCTTACCTCTGGAAAGCATCATGACGCTTCCCGCATCCGCATTGCCTATCGAAGCGCCCGCTGCGTTTCTCGGCGTCTCACATTCCGCAACCGGAAAGCTGTGGCGCGACCGGCTCGATGCACGCGGAGCCGCCCGCGCGCTGGCGATTGCGCAGCGCCACCAATTGCCGGAGATGCTGGCGCGGGTACTGGCGGGGCGGGACGTCGAACTTGACGCGGTTCAGGATTTTCTCGATCCGACCATCCGCAAATTGATGCCCGACCCATATACCCTGACCCAAATGGAAGTGGCTGCCGACCGCATAGCCGACGCTGCCGTACGGGCTGAGAAAATTGCGATCTTCGGCGACTATGACGTCGACGGCGCCACGTCGGCGGCGCTGCTGGCGTGGCACCTGCGCCATTGCGGCCTTGATCCGCTGATTCATATTCCGGATCGAATTTTCGAAGGCTACGGTCCCAACGTCGAGGCCGTCCGCATGCTCGCTGGCAAGGGCGCTACGCTGCTGGTGACAGTCGATTGCGGCAGCACCAGCATCGAGCCGCTGGCCGAAGCCCGCCGGCTCGGGATGTCCGTCATCATCATCGATCACCATCAATGCGGCGACGAATTGCCTGACGCGGATGCGCTGGTGAATCCGAACAGGCTGGATGACCTCTCGGGCCTGGGTCATCTCGCCGCCGTTGGCCTGGTGCTGGTCACGCTTGTCGCGGTCAATCGCGAGCTGCGCGTGCGGGGGTTCTGGAGCGCCGAAATGCCCGAACCTGATTTGCTCGGCATGTTGCATCACGTGGCGCTCGGGACTGTCGCCGACGTTGCCCCGTTGATCGGGCTCAACAGAGCCTTTGTCGCAAAAGGCTTGATCGCGATGCGGCGCCGCGACCATATCGGGCATACCGCGCTGATGGACGTTTCGCGGTTGAATGGCCCGCCGGAGGCTTGGCATCTCGGCTTCATGCTGGGGCCGCGCATTAATGCGGGGGGTCGGATAGGGCGCGCCGATCTCGGTGTTCGCCTGTTGCTGGAAGGCGACGTCTCCGAGGCGGCGCGGATCGCCACCGAGCTTGACCGGTTGAATACCGAATTCTCGCGGCCCGCCTTCGCTATCGCCCTTGAGCCGGGCGGGATCGGCACCGGCTCCGGACGCTCGATCGGCGGGGTCGATCTTGGAAGGGCCGTGCGACAGGCCGTGAAGGATGGCTTGCTGATGAAGGGCGGCGGTCACGCCATGGCGGCAGGTGTTACGCTGCGCAAGGATCGGCTGGCGGAGTTTCGTGCCTATATGGAAATCGCCTTGGCGCACGACGTGGCGCAGTCACGCCATGTCAACGAAGTCCTGATCGACGGCGCAGTCAGCGCCCGCGCCGTGACCGCGGAATTCGCGGCAACGCTCAATCGCGCAGGGCCATTCGGCAGCGGCAATCCCGAGCCGGTGATCGCGCTGCCCTCGCATCAATTGGTCTACGCCGATGAAGTGGGGCAGGCGCATTTGCGTGTGCGGTTCAAGTCCGGCGATGGCGCGATCGTGAATGGCATCGCGTTTCGTTCGATCGGACAAAAACTCGGCAACGCCTTGGGTGCGCATCGTGGACAACTATTGCACGTCGCGGGCTCGCTCGCGGTCGATCGCTGGCAGGGCACGGAGCGGGTGCAGTTGCGCGTGCTCGATGTCGCCGCGCCGGATCAGGGTCCAGCAGTGATCAGATGAATGCGCCTTAGACGCATGTCCGGCAACGCGCGCGACTCAACCACCTTGCCTGAGCCGCGCCAGCACCTTCAGCCCGCCGTACCCGTCGGCAGGCAACAGCCCCATCTTGGTCTGATAGTCCCTGATTGCCTTCATGGTGTCGTTGCCGACCCGGCCATCGGTGCCTCCGGTATCGAAGCCGGCTTTGGTGAGGCGGACCTGCATTTCCTGCACTTCCGCCAGCGTCAGCGCGCGTTCCGAGCCGGGGAAGGGCTGGATAAAAGGCGGTGCCCCCAGGATGCGGTCGCCGAGATGACAGATCGCCAGCGCGTAGTTCATGGATGGGTTGTAGCTGCGCACCGAATAGAAGTTCGGCCCCAAAAGGAAACTCGGTCCGCCCGGCACCGGCACCCACATCTGCGCGCTCGCATTCGGCTGCGCGAACGGCTGGCCATCAGCGCGCGAAACGCCGGCGCTTGCCCAGGCAGCGTAAGTGCGGTTGCCGCCGGATGCACCACCGGGGGCGCGGACTTCGTAACCCCAGTGCTCGCCCCGGTGATATTTGCCGCGATTGACCAGATAGCGCGCGGTGGAACCCAATGCATCGTCCGGCTTGCCGAACGGGGACACCCGGCCGTCATGATCGTAGTCGATCCCGACGTTGAGCCATACTTCCGGCATCCACTGGGTATGTCCCATGGCGCCGGCCCACGATCCCCGCATCTCCTCTGGCGTGCTCCAGCCGCGATCGACGATGCGCAGCGCATTGATCAGCTCGGTCTCCCAATAGCTTCGGCGGCGCGGCTCATTCCAGGCGAGCGCCGCCAGCGATGGAAATACCGGCCGCATATGGTTCTGCTGCACGAGCGGATCGCCGAAGGCGGATTCGACACCCCACAGCGCCAGCAGCGTGCCGCGTTCGACGCCGTAATCCTGTTCGACGCGCGCAAACAAGGCTTCATTCTTCTTCAGCGCTTCCTTGCCGGCGACAATGCGCCAGTCCGAGACCCGGCGGTTGATGTATTGCCAGATCTGCTCGTTGAATTCCGGTTGGTTGCGCATCTGCTTGAACACCGACATATCGGGCTCGATGCGGCCCATTACACGGCTCCAGGTCGCATCCGAGATGCCTTTGGTGAGTGCTCGCGCGCGGAAGTTATCACGCCATTGGTCGAAGCCCGGCGGGGCCGCTGCCAACGCGGCCAGCGGTTCGGCCAACAAAGCAGTCATCGCAACCGCGGATCGCAGGACGCCGCGGCGTGTCGGAGTGTTCGGGGAATCAGCCTGTTTCATCGCGAGCATCTAGGGGCCTGGATAAAGGCGCGGCAGAGGCTGCGGATCGGTTCGGAGGATATCTTCCGGCAAGGCGTGCGCGACGGCAGGCAAGGGGGAGGTTTCCGGTCCAATTTCGCGCCCGCGCCCGCGGATCAAACGCTCGTAGGCCGAGATCAGCGTGACGTAGGGATTCACCCAAAGCCAGCCGTCACGCGTGAACACCTGCACATCGAAATGCAAGTGTCGGCTGGTGCCGTTGGGGTGATCGAGGTAATTTGAAACAACGCCGATCCTCTCGCCTTCCTCGACGCTGCGCCCGTTCAGCACGCCGGAGGCATCCAGGGCGGACGGATTCATATGCATGTAGCGAAAGCGGATGTGTTCGGTGCGGGTGTTGATCTGCAGGGTGGCGGCCTGCTGCTTCGCCGATCGGATAATTACCCCGTCACGGACGGCGACCACCGCCTGCAGCTTGGGGTCGCACCGTTCGGCGCCGTCGGATTGGAGACAAGGCGCGGGGCGGATATCCTGTCCCTGATGGCCGAAACCGTTGGCGCATTGACCGACGCTGAAACTGCGGGATTCGCAAAAATTATCCTGCCAAGGATAGCCAGCGTTTCCGCCGGTCAGGTCATCGAGCGGCTTGTCGGCCGACCGGCTATTTCGAAAAGATTGCGAGTGGGCGAAAGCCGGCGCTTTTTCCAGCGGAAACCGAATCTGTGAATAGACGGTGGAATCGGCGTGGCCATCCTGTTTGCGAAAGCCGCTGTTGACGATGATTTCGCCGCTCGGGCGGTACGTGAAATCAGCCGACCGTTCTCGCGGCCGGTCGGTCAGGGCTGAGGGAATATCGATTCGCGGCTTTGAAGGCAGGCCGCCAGCGATGCGTAGCGCTCGGACAAAGCGTTCGGCTACAGGATATGCCTCGCGGCAAGCGAGCCGCCTTGGGTCAGGCACGCTGTCGAGGCACTGGATCGACACCACATACGGGACACCGAAACGGGTGAAGGCATAGCGGACATAGCCTTCCCTGATAAAGCGGCGCAGGTCGGGGTATTGTGCGGCCAAGCTCTTGACCGGTTCGCCCTTGCCGCCGACGGGATCATTGATGTCGTAGAGCAAGATTGAGCCAGTGATCTGAACCTCGACCGGTTTGGCAAATATTCGCTGCGGGTCGCCGTCGCCTGGCAGCATTGAAAACACCGCGTTGTAGCCGGCAGAGCCGGCGTCGAGTAAGTCGACGGTAAATGCTGCTGTGTCGAACGGCAGCAAAACGGGGACAGGACTGCGCGCGATTCCCGTAAAAAACTGCGAGGTCAGCGCATTCAGTTGCACCAGCGCCGGCCTCGAGCGCGGGTCGGAGGCGGCGAATCTGCGCTGTCCTGAAAACGTAAAGGCGGACGCGACCGCCGGCTCAATATTGAGTTCGGATCGGAGCTGATCGAGCGCGGCGGACCATTCGACCCGTACCGCCGAGATCGCAGGTGTTTTGAACTCGTCAGCGATGGGGGCTGCGATGCCGACGAGGAGCATACAGGAAGATGCCAGCGCAATCGCGGCGAGCCGGACAGCTTTCGTAGCCAATTGCGTCGCCCCCCGGCGCCAAAGCTGCGTTTAGCTTAATCCTTTGCCCGTTCGACGTAAGAGCCGTCTTCAGTCATCACCACAATTCTGGTGCCGGTGCCGATGTGCGGCGGCACGGCCGTACGCACGCCGTTCGACAGCATGGCCGGCTTGTAGGAAGACGAGGCAGTCTGGCCTTTGGTGACGGGCTCGGTATCCACGACTTCCAGCGTGGCCCGCTGCGGCATCTGGATCGCCACCGGAAGCGCCCCGTGCATCGAAAGCTTGACGGTCATGTTTTCCTGCAGGTACGGCGCTGCCGAGCCGACGACGTCCTTTGGAACACGCACCTGATCGTATGTCTCGGTGTTCATGAAATGAAAGCCGTCGGCATCTTCGTAGAGATAGTTGAAGTTGTGATCCTCGATAGTCGCTTTCTCGACCTGATCCGTCGTCTTGTAGCGCTCGGAAATCTTCACTCCGTCGCTGATCCGGCGCATTTCGATCTGGCTGACCGGCGTTCCCTTTCCGGGATGGATGTTCTCGGCCGTTAGAACGACGTAAAGCTTGCCGTCTTGCTCGATCACGTTGCCCTTGCGAATAGAACTGGCGATTACTTTCAAAGCTGTTTTCCTGATATTCTGGCCCGGGACCGATCAGGACATGGGCGTCCGAAGGCCAGCGAAGCGGTTTCGTGCTGCAACATACTCATTTTGCCGCGTGATGCCAGCATTTTACGGGCTCAACCGAGGGCTCGTGAAATGCCAGAAAAACTGCATGGGAGCGAGCATTGACCTCGGTCGTCGGTTGGTCCACGGGGGACATGTTCGGCCGGGCGCATCATGAATCCAGACGCAACCTGGGCCTCGAATCGCAACACGACATGACGCTACAACACGAATGGATCAAATGAGACAAACCTCCGGTGGCGGCGTCGCCGACTTACCCTCGCCCTGGTGGACGCCGGCGCGGCACGCCGACGTCAAGCCGTTTCTGGCCGCAAGGAGCGCGATCACCCGCTCTATCAGGGGATGGTTCGACGAACAGGGCTTTACAGAGGTCGAAACTGGAATTCTGCAGGTTTCGCCTGGGAACGAGACTCATCTGCACGCTCCGCGCACTGAACTTGTCCGTCGCGATGGAAGGCGCATGACGCGTTACCTGCGGACTTCACCGGAATTTGCCTGCAAGAAGCTGCTGACTGCTGGCGAGGCAAAGATTTTCGAGTTTGCGCGTGTGTTTCGAGATCGCGAGCGCGGCGATTTGCACATGCCCGAATTCACCATGCTGGAATGGTACCGCGCCAATGCGACCTATGACGCCGTGATGGCCGACAGCATCGTCGTGATTGCACACGCCGCACAGGCGACCGGCATCGGGCGATTTTCATTTCGGGGCAAGTTTGCCGACCCGTTCGCCGAGCCGGAGCTGCTGACGGTGGCGGCCGCGTTTGAACGGTTCGCCGGCATTGACTTGCTTGAGTCTGTTGCGGACGGCAAAGGCGACCGCGACACGCTGGCGGCAGCGGCAGGACAGCGCGTGCGGGTTAGCGATGACGACACGTGGTCAGACATCTTCAGCAAGGTACTGGTTGAGCACGTCGAACCAAATCTGGGGCAGGGGCGTTTGACGATCCTGTTCGAATACCCGGTTCCGGAGGCGGCGCTGGCGCGCCTCAAACCGTCCGAGCCGCGGCTGGCCGAACGTTTCGAGGTCTATGCCTGCGGCGTCGAACTCGCGAACGGGTTCGGCGAATTGATCGACGCGCGCGAGCAGCGTGTTCGGTTTACGCAAGCGATGGATGAAAAGGAGCGGCGCTATGGCGAGCGCTATCCGCTGGATGAGGAGCTTCTCCGGGCGATCGCCGTCATGCCGGAAGCCAGCGGCGTTGCGCTCGGATTCGATCGACTGGTGATGCTCGCGAGCGGTGCGCTCAGGATTGATCAGGTGGTTTGGACGCCCCCTGCGGGTGACGCATGAGCAAAGTCAGTACGAAACCGGCCGCAACATTGCGCGACCCTGCAGAATTGATCGCGCACGGCCTAGCGCCGCTCACTGCGCTTTCGGAGCTGGAAAAGGTCGCTGCGCGCTATGCGGTCGCGGTGACGCCGGACATTGCTGCGCTGATCGACTCGAGCGATCCGGATGATCCGATCGCGCGACAGTTCATCCCAACCGTTGAGGAGTTGGTGGGCGTCCCAGGCGAGAATGCCGATCCAATCGGCGATCACGCGCATTCGCCAGTCAGCGGCATCGTGCATCGCTATCCCGACCGGGTGCTGTTCAAGCTGGTTCACGTTTGCGCGGTCTATTGCCGTTTCTGTTTTCGCCGTGAAATGGTCGGGCCGGGGAAAGCGACTGCGCTCGCGCCAGCGGAATACGACAACGCCATCGACTATATCCGGGCGCATTCGGAAATATGGGAGGTGATCCTGAC
>VAZS01000092.1 GCA_005884855.1 Alphaproteobacteria bacterium
CGGCGGCCATTCGGAGATCGAAATCAAGGATCTCAAGGTGCCGGCCGACAACCTGCTTGGCGGCGAGGGCAACGGTTTCAACATGGGCCAGCACCGTCTCGCTTATGGTCGGCTGCGTCACGGGATGCATAACATCGCCAAAGCCCAGCGCGCGCTCGACATGGCCACCGCGCATGTAACCAAGCGCTCCACGTTTGGCGTGCTGCTCGCCGATCGGCAGGCGGTGCAGTTCATGCTCGCCGAATGCGCCAGTGAACTTTACATGGCGCGCCTGATGCTGCTGCACATCGCCTACAAGGCCGAAAAGGGCATGGACCTGACCCAGGAGAACTCGATCGCCAAGGTATTTCTGGCCCACATGGTGCACAAGGTGATCGATACCGCGATTCAATTGCACGGGGCGCTCGGCTACAGCCAGGATACCGTGCTGGCGAAGTGGTATACCCAGGTGCGTTCGCAGCGGCTGGTCGATGGTCCCGACGAAGTCCACAAGTGGAGGGTAGGCCGCAACGTCATCAAGGCGTTCCGGCAGCACGGCACTACCGCATCCGCCGCGGGCGGCGATTTGATCTAACCTTTGGATTGTCATTCCGGACGGCGCGCACACGCGCAATGCCCGTCATGGCCGGGCGTTGTCCCGGCCATCCACGTTCTTAGGGCGCCAAGGCAGTAGGACGTGGATGCCCGGGACAAGCCCGGGCATGACGGAGATTGGCCGTCCTGAATCAAAGATGCTTTCCAAGTGAACGCGCTTCATCTCGGGATGCATCAGCTGGCCAGAGGCCGGACCCGTGTCATCGTGACGGAATTTAGCCCCGCTCACCCTGCTTCTCGCTGCACCGCCTGCCAGCCGATGTCGCGCCGGCAGAAGCCTTCCGGCCATTTGATCCGGTCGACTGCCGCGTAGGCGCGCCGCTGCGCCTCCGTGACCGTCTTTCCCGTGGCGCAGACGTTCAAGACGCGTCCGCCATTGGCGAGAATGTGTCCGTCCTTCGCAACCGTTCCCGCATGGAAGATTTCCACGCCGTCGACCTTGGCGGCTTCATCGAGACCCCCAATGACCGAACCCTTGCCGTAATCACCGGGATAGCCCCTTGTGGCCATGATCACCGTAAGCGCTGCATCGTCGTACCACCGCAGGCTAAAATTCTTCAGTTGCCCATCCGCACAAGCGATCAAGGCTGGCAAAATGTCCGACATCATCCGCAACATCAGCACCTGACATTCAGGATCGCCGAAACGCGCGTTGTACTCGACGAGCTTCGGTCCATCCTTGGTAACCATGACGCCGGCATAGAGCACGCCCTTGTAGGGCGAGCCCATGGCGCTTAGGGCACGCAGCGTCGGTTTGATCATCTCGTCCATCACGCGCGCGCACATCGCCTCGGTCAGCACAGGCGCGGGCGAATACGCGCCCATGCCGCCGGTGTTCGGGCCCTTGTCGCCATCGAACGCGCGCTTGTGATCCTGCGCGGTCGCCAGCGGGAGCGCGTGCTCGCCGTCGCACAGCACGAAGAACGAGGCTTCCTCGCCTTGCATGAACTCTTCGATCACGACCTCGGCGCCGGCTTCGCCGAGCCCACCAGCGAACATCATGTCGATGGCCGCCAGCGCTTCGTCATTGGTCATCGCCACGACCACGCCTTTGCCAGCGGCGAGTCCATCCGCTTTGACGACGATCGGAGCGCCATGCTTACGGATGTAGGCTTTCGCGCTTTCACGATCAGTGAAATGTTCGTATTGGGCGGTCGGAATGTGTTGGGCGCGACACAGCGCCTTGGTGAATTTCTTCGAGCTTTCCAGCCGCCCCGCGGCTTTGGTCGGTCCAAACGCCTTGAAACCGGCAGCGTTGAGATCGTCAACGATGCCCGCCGCGATCGGTGCGTCGGGCCCGACCACGACGAAATCAACCGCGTTAGTTCTGCAGAAATCGATCACCGCAGCGTGGTCGGCGATATCGAGCGCCACGCACTCGGCCTCCCGGGCGATTCCCGCATTGCCCGGCGCGCACCAGAGTTTTATCACCAGCGGCGACGCCGCGATCTTCCATGCCAGAGCATGTTCGCGGCCACCGGAACCGAGCAGAAGAATGTGCATGAGAAAACCAGTGAGGTTCTGCGGAACGGAGTCGGTCGCACGAATCTCTCTGTTGCTGCAAGGGGAGATACGACTGCTGTCATTCCGGCCAGGGAGCCGAAGCCGCGATGATCTCCTGCAGCATCGCCACATGGCGGGCGAAGGCGCCGCGCCCCGCGGCGGTGGCAATCACTGTGGTCTGCGGTTTCTTGCCGACAAATGCCTTTTCGATCGTGATGTAGCCGGCCCTTGCCAGCCTTTCGATATGAGCGCCGAGATTGCCATCGGTGGCGCCGGTCAGCTTCTTCAGCCGCGAGAATTCCAGCCCCGCAGTCGCAGGCGGCAGCGCGTTCAGCGCGGCCATGATCTTCAGCCGGAGCGGCTGATGGATGATCTCGTCCAGCTCAGCCATCGCGCTCAACTCCGGCGCATCCCAAGCCCGCCCAGCATGTCGTCCAGCCACGAAACTCTCTTGGATATCATTACAGATTACTCTGCATAACAGAGTAAATTGAGATTGCAACTAGAGTTTGCGGTACGGACTGAAATCCATACCTTGCGCAAACGTCCCTGAAGCGCGACTCAAGTGCCTGAGATGCCCGTAGCCGAAGCCCTGATCAACGCACCGGAATTCACGGTGTCCGAACTATCTTCCGCCCTGAAGCGGACGGTGGAGGACGCCTACGGACATGTCCGGGTGCGCGGCGAAATCTCCGGGTTTCGCGGGCCGCACTCCTCCGGGCACTGCTATTTCGCACTGAAGGACGAAAGCGCGAAGATCGAGGCGGTGATCTGGAAGACCGCCTACGGAAGGATGCGCTTCAAGCCGCAGGAAGGCCTCGAGGTCATCGCCACCGGCAGGCTCACCACCTTTCCAGGTTCGTCGAAATACCAGATTGTCATCGAGGCGCTCGAACCCGCCGGGATCGGCGCACTGATGGCGCTGATGGAGGAGCGCAAGCGCAAGCTCGGCGCGGAAGGATTGTTCGACGAGGCGCGCAAGCAGCTTTTGCCATGGTTGCCGGAAGTAATCGGGGTCGTCACCTCGCCAACCGGCGCTGTCATCCGCGACATCCTGCACCGGCTCGAAGCCCGCTTTCCCCGGCGAGTGCTGGTGTGGCCGGTGCGGGTGCAGGGCGAAGGCTCGGCCGAACAGATCGCTGCCGCAATCCGCGGCTTCAACGCCCTGCCGGAGCGCGGCAGGATACCGCGCCCTGATCTTTTGATCGTCGCGCGCGGCGGCGGCTCGCTGGAGGACCTCTGGTCCTTTAACGAGGAGATCGTGGTGCGTGCCGCGGCCGAGAGCATGATCCCGCTGATTTCGGCGGTCGGCCACGAGACCGACATCACGCTAATCGATTTTGCCGCCGACAAGCGCGCGCCGACGCCGACGGCGGCCGCCGAGATGGCGGTGCCCGTCCGCAGCGAGCTGTTCGTTGAGGTCCAAGGCCTGGCACGGCGGAGCATGCTCTGCTGGCAACGCGCACAGGAGGGCCGCCGCAACGGGTTGCGCGCCGCCGCGCGCGCGCTGCCTGCCGCCGGTGAGTTGCTCGCGATCCCCCGGCAGCGGCTCGATGGCGCCACCGCTTCCCTGCCTCGGGCCCTGAAAGCCAACACTCACGCGCATTTCCGCCGCTTTGCTGCGAGCAGTGCACGTCTGACGGTCCGGGTATTGCGCGGGCAGCTCACCCAGGCGCGGCATCGGCTGATCGTTTCCGGCGAACGCATGGCGCATTCCGCCCGAGCACTGCTGCGAAACCGCAGCGACCGCTTCGCCGGCCTTCAGGCGAGGCTGCAAACCTCAAAACTTTCCAACGCGCAGGCGCAGCGTCAGACGCTCGCGCGGGACCGCGAACGCGTGCTCCGTCTTGCCGAGCGCGCTCGGCGCGCGCTGACGATGGGAACGCAGCGCCTTGAGGCGCGGGTCGCACATAGTGGCCAGCTGTTGGGAGCCCTGTCCTATCGCAGTGTGCTCGCACGCGGTTTTGCGCTGGTGCGCGACGAGCAGGGCCGCGCCGTCCATACCGCAGCCAGCGTCGGCCCCGGCGCCCGGCTGGATCTGGAGTTCACTGATGGACGCGTGGCGGCAACCGCGGAGGCGGATCGGCCGCCGGCAAGGAGCCCAGCCAAGCCCGCCTTGAGCGAGCCGAAGACCGCCGCTCCCAAGCGCGGCGTCAAGCCCGTCGATCAGGGAAGCTTATTCTAAACCCGCGATCGCCCGCTCACCGCGCCAACCATTCCGTGACGCGCTTTTGTGAATCGGCGCGCGCTTCCGGATCGGTGCCGACATGACCGCGTTCCGGCGCCGTGCCATCCGATGTTCCTGCCGTCACATGCGGCGGAAAATTGGCGCGATCGAAATCATGGTAAGCGCCGGCATAAACCACGATCCGCGTCAGCGCGCTACGCCCGCGCGCGCCGTCGACCATTTGACGACAGGCGGGCGGCGAGCTGACGTCGTCCTTGGCCCCGATCAACAGCAGCGTCGGAACGCGTGCGCTCCATCCGAGTCCGGATGAAATGCGGCAGTCCGGATAGAACGCGATCGCGGAGCGGAAGTCCGGCTCGATGTTGTGCGAAAGCTGTGGACGCACCGCCCACAACAGTGCGCTGGCGCCATTGGCCCATCCTAACAGGCTGATGCGGTCGCGCGCCGCCCAGGGTTGCTGCATGAGCCATTCTCTCGAGGCCATGATATCCGCTACCCGTTCGCGGCGAGCATGAACCTTGTGTTCGCCGACGTGGCATTGCGGCCCAAGCTCGCGCGAACCATAGGAGTCCGGTAGCAAGACAGCCTTTCCTGCTTTGAGCAATTGCTCGGCCCAATCCCGATAGCGCGGCTGCACCGGCTCGGAATGGCCAGCCAATCCGCCGCAGCCGTGCAGGCCGATGACGACGGGAAACGGACCGTTGCCTTCTGGCTTGTAAAGCTGCGCATGCAGTACGCCGCTCTCCATGGGGATATCGACCTGGTGCGGAGCGGGCGCAGTCGCTGCTTCCACCGCAGGAGCGATCGCTAGCAGCGCCAGAAATGTAACTGCCGAGACAACGCGCATCTGAAGTGCCGGACGTTATGGTGCGTGGTGACAGCGTTCCATCGTCGCAACCGTAGCATGTGCCCCTTGCAACATTTCATCACGAATCGGTGGGTTTGACGGCGGACAGCATGACCTATTTATGATAGATCGAATTTGCGCAAACGAGAGTTCGGCCTCAGTGCCGGGCACGCATCGGAGACTTCAATCGTGCTGAATAAATTCGGCCCCTCAGGGCATGGCGAGGCGCAGGTGCAATATCTCGATGGGGATTTCCGCGTAATCTCGCCGGGAACCTATGTGCGTTGCGCGGTGACCGACGCCCGAATTCCGCTCGATGAACTGAAATACTGGAGTGTCGATCTGCAGGAGCCCTACGCCGTCCCGAGCGCGGTTGCCCCCTTGGCCTTCCGCAACCGCACCATATCCTTTTCAGTCGTCACCAGCGTCAACGCCTCGCGTTTTGCTTCGGCGATCAAGGCTGCAATCTCGCGGTCCGAAAATGGATGATGATCCGGGAAAGCTCGTTCGGCCACGACCTCGATCCCGTGACTGCGTAGCGTCCTGAAAAACCTTCCGGGATCGCCGATGCCGGCGAAAGCGAGGACGCGCTTGCCGTGCAGCGGTGCCAGCGAGGCTCGATCGGCCCTAACGTGGGCCGAGAGCACGAGTTTCCCCTGCGCGACGATCGCGGCGGCAACCGGCCTGGCCGCGGACCCATCGCCGATAACGACAAGCGCGTCCGTGCGGGCAATTTGGGGCGGCAGCGGCGCGCGCAAAGGGCCTGCCGGAAATACCTTGCCATTGCCCAGACCGCGGTCGCCGTCGATCACGATCATCGAGGCATCCTTTGCGATCGCGGAGTTCTGGAATCCGTCGTCCATCAGGATCACGCTGGCGTTTTGCGACTTCGCCAACGCCAAGCCATCGATGCGATCACGTGCGACGACTACGGGCACCGTGCGGGCGAGCATCAGCGGTTCATCGCCCACATCGGCCGCTTCATGCCGCGCGGCATCGACCACGACCGGCCCGCGTAATCGTCCCCCATAGCCGCGACTGAGCACGATCGGCGTCTCGCCAAGATCGCGCAGCAGCCTCGTGAGCGCCAGTGCCATCGGGGTCTTGCCGGCACCGCCGAGATGATAGTTGCCGATACAGAGCACGGGAATGCCGGCGTCAAAGCCAGCGCGCTGCATTCGCCGGCCAGTGAAGAGGCCATAGACGGCGCCGAGCGGGCTCAGTAACAGCGATATCAACGAAGGTGGCCGGTACCAGAAGGCCGGCTCACGCATTCGGCACTCCCATTTCGAGCCGCAACTGCAATAAGTACGGCTCGAGCGCAGCCATCGTGCGATCGAGCGCGCCGCCAAGCTCTCCGACCACGCGGCGCGCGGCCGCAGCCGATGATTCGCGCGAGGCCGGGTCGGCCAGCAGTTGGCCGAGTTGTTTCACCAGGTCTTCCAGCGTGTCGGCTCTTCTCGCACCATCTACGGCGCCAAGCGCCCCATAAATGTCATTGAAATTGAACACGTGGGGGCCATGAACGATTGAGGCGCCGAGCTTCACCGCCTCGATCGGATTTTGCCCGCCATGTTCGATCAGCGATCCTCCCATGAACACGATCGGTGCCAGCCGATAGAACAATCCCAGTTCACCCATGGTGTCCGCAACATAGATGTCCGTGGTCGCGGTCGGCAGTTCCTCGCGCGAGCGCAACGATACGTGCAGGCCGGAAGCCGGGATGCTGCGGGCGATGGCTTCGCCGCGATTGGGATGCCGAGGCACGATCACCGTGAGCAGCGATGGAAAGAAGCCTGCAAGCGTCCGATGCGCTTCAAGCAAAATGTTCTCCTCGCCGGGATGGGTCGAGGCCGCCACAATGATCGGTCGGCCGCGCGTCATCATCATAAGCCGCTCGAGCTTGACGGGATCGGCTGATGGCGCCGGCACGTCCAGCTTCAAATTGCCTGTGATAACGACGGTTCGGCTACCAAGCTCGGCAAACCGCTCGGCATCGACATCGGATTGCGCCAGGCAGAGGTCGAACCGGCCAAGCAGCGCGGAAATCGTACCGGCGAGCCGGCGCCAGCGCGGAAAGGAGCGATGCGACATGCGGCCGTTGATCAGGACCATCGGAAGCCGCCGCGCCGCGCTGGAGAGAATGAGATTGGGCCACAAATCGGATTCGATGAACAGCGCGAGGGTCGGCTGCCAGTGATCGAGGAAGCGCCCGACATAGCGCGGAGAGTCGTAGGGTACATATTGATGAATGACGTCGGAGGGAAACCGCTTGGCAACGATAGCGGCCGACGTCACCGTACCTGAGGTCAGGAGAACGCGGATACCGAGCGCGCGCAACCTCTCGATCAGGGCAGCGGCCGCCAGCACCTCCCCGACGCTGGCGCCGTGAATCCAAACCAGCGGTCCCTGCGGCCGGATGTCGTGGCTCATCCCGCGCCGCTCATCGATCCGCGCCGGATCCTCCTTGCCCTGTCTCAGCCGCCGCTTGATTAGCGCTGGGGCCAGCGGCACCACGACCGAGGACAGCTTCTGATAAACACGCAGCGTTATCGGCAGGGTGTTAGCCAATGCTTGCCTCCGAACGCCCCACCTGCTCATAGGCACGGCGGGTCGCCTCGTTCAAATTTATCTCCAGCTGCACCCGAATCCTTTCCATTGTTTCGGGATCGGCGTCGGGAGGCACAAAAATCGGTTCAATGCCCACCAATGCGCCTCGTCCGAATGGCAGGTTGATGGTGGTGTGCGCTTCGGCACGTCGGCAGTAGAGGCGACGTTATAGCCGCCCTCGAGCGCGCGCACCATCTCCTTGAACGCGCCGACGCCGCCCTTGCGATGAAACGCCGAGCCGTGATCGCCGGAGCCGCGGATCGTGTCGATGCCGAGCCGTTCAGCGGCGATGGCGTTGAACTCGCCGTCGCGATGCCGCGATATCAGCGCCTTGGCGCGATGACTCTCGTTGGTCTTGATGAATGGCGTCAGAAGATGCTGGCCGTGCCAGAACGCAAAGATCGCCGGTTGCGCCGGCTCCACCAGTTCATACACGTTTGCCGGGTCGAAGCTGAATTTGTTAGTGCGCCAGACCAGGCGGAGATACTCGGCCGCGAGAAAACCAACAGCGCGTTGGACGCGGCTGCTGCGAAGCAAATTGCGAACCAGCTTTTTCAACGGGCCGTCTTTGCGTCTTGACCTGGATCGAGCAACCGATGGAGGTGAACGATGAAATAGCGCATGTGGGCGTTGTCAACGGTCTGCTGCGCCTTCGCCTTCCAGGCCGCGTAAGCGGTGGCGTAGTTCGGGAACACGCCGACGATTTCCACCTTGTCGAGATCCTTGAAAGTCGTGCTATCGAGATCCGTCAGTTCGCCCCCGAGGACGAGATGAAGCAATTGCTGCTGGGCGCGATCCGCCATGATTCCCCTTTTCCTGACACGGTACCCGGCAGCCAAATTTGCGGCAATCCGCGGCGTTCAAGGCAACGGGCGGTTTCGAAAATGCTCGACAATGCGTGCATGCCGATCGCGCCCCGCTGCCACCAGCACCCCATGCGCCACTTCCCGGCGATTGTAGAGCAGCGTGTCCCCCGATAGCGCGGTCATGCTACCATTCGCTTCCTCCACGATCAAATTGGCCGCGGCAAGATCCCAATCTCGGCTTTGACCGCCGGCAAAGGCCGCATCCAGGCTTCCCTGCGCGACCCGGCACAGCCGAAGAGCCAGCGATCCGATACGGGGATGCAGAATGATTTCATCAGCGGATTGCTTGAGGCGCTCGACCAGCGGCTTGGGGCCAGCCACCCGCGAAAAATCCATTTCGCTGCCGGAGGTTGCACGCACCGGCACATCGTTCAGCACGGCGCCTTGCCCGCGCGCGGCAAAAAACAATTCATCGCTGGCCGGAGCAAACACTGCCCCGAGCACCGGTGAACCGCGCTCGACCAACGCGACGCTTACGCACCAGTCTCCACGGCCGGCGAGATAGCCACGGGTGCCGTCGATCGGATCGACGATCCATACTAGGCGCTTTGCAAGTCGCGACTCGTCATCGGAGCTTTCCTCCGAGAGCCAGCCATAGTCCGGCGTGACGGAGCGCAGCTTGTTTTCGAGCAGGTCGTTAACGGCGATGTCGGCTTCGGATACCGGCGACGAGGCGCCTTTGGTCCATTTTTTTAATTCGGTGCGAAATAGTGATAGCGCCAGCGCGCCAGCCTGCCGGACGGTGTCCTTTAGCAGCGCGGCATCGCGGGTCATGTATATTTCGCGCCCGATGCCCGCGCTAACGTCCGCCAAGCGTCAATCCCTCGATCCGTACCGTCGGGGCATTCACGCCATAGCGGAATTCAAGATCGTTGGCTGGCCTCAATGTCTTGAATATCTCAAGCAGATGACCCGCGATCGTG
>VAZS01000093.1 GCA_005884855.1 Alphaproteobacteria bacterium
ATCAGGCGGTCGCTGGCCTGAGGCGACAGCAACAGATGGTCGATCCGCAAACCCTGGTTTTTCTGCCAGGCGCCAGCCTGATAATCCCAGAATGTGTATTGACCGGGCGCGTCGGTGACGGCGCGCAACGCGTCGGTAAGTCCAAGTCCGAGCAGTGTCTGGAAGCTTTCCCGGGTTTCCCGCCGAAACAGCGCGTCATTCACCCAGGCGGGCGCATTGTAGACGTCCGCAGCCGTCGGGATCACGTTAAAGTCTCCGGCCAGCACCAGCGGCTCTTCCCCTTTCAGACGCTGCTTTGAATACTCAAGAAGCCGCGACATCCATTTGAGTTTATATGAATACTTCTCAGTTTCAGGCGGGTTCCCGTTGGGCAGATACAGGCACGCCACGCGGAGCACGCCCGTCTTCAGTGTCACCACGCCTTCCAGAAATCGCGCATGGGTGTCCTCGAGATCGCCGGCGAGCCCCGATTTGGTCTCGTCGAACGGCAGCTTGGAAAGCAGCGCGACGCCATTGAACGCTTTCTGGCCGTGGGTAACCACGTTGTAGCCGAGCGCCTCGATCGCCTCCCGCGGGAATGCCTCGTCGAGGCATTTGATCTCCTGCAGACAGACGATGTCAGGCGCGCAGTCCTTCAGCCAGGTTAAGAGATGCTCGATCCGTTGCCGGACCGAGTTGACGTTCCACGAAGCAATACGCATCAAAAAGGTCCCACGCGTCTGATATTTTCGGTTTAATGGCATACCATGGGGGGCAGGGCTGTGATAACCGTTTAGAAAAGGCGCAGATGTCGCCGTCAAGGGCAGGAGATCGGGCTGTCCCGGTCCTTCCGGACCGGCTGACTTGAAATGCTATGAAAACCCGTAATCTGATATTCGTTGCGGGCGTGCTGGGCATTGTAGCACTGGCCGCCTTTCTCACTCGCGCCTCCTGGACCGGCAGCGGAGCGAGCGCGCAAGGACCTCAGCGTCCGCGCGTCATCTCGGTCGAAATTGCTAAAGCGGAGCGCAAACCGGTACCGGTCGATGTCGACTCGATCGGGACAGTGACGCCGATTTCGAGCGTCGCACTGAAGTCGCGGGTCGAAACCACCATCCTGCGGGTGCATTTCGAGGACGGCGCCAAAGTCGCCGAAGGCGATGTGCTGTTTACGCTCGATGCGCGCCAGATCGACGCGCAAATCGAGCAGGCCGAGGGCATGCTCGCCAGGGATCAGGCAAGCCTGGAAGGCGCACAACGCGACGTCAGGCGTTTCACCGATCTGATCGGCAAGGGCGCTACCACCCAGGTCAACGTGGATAATGCCAAGACCCAGGCCGACGTGCTGATCGGCACCGTCAAGGCGAATCAATCCGCGCTGGACAACCTGCGAGTCCAGAAGAGCTACACGGTCATCCGCGCGCCGTTCTCAGGGCGGATCAGCGCGGCCAATGTGAAGGTCGGCAACTTCGTGCGTCCGGCCGATACCGCGCCGCTCGCCATCATCAACCAAATGGCTCCCGTCTATGTGACCTTTGCAATTCCGCAACGTGTGCTCGTCGATTTGCGCGACGCCATGGCCGCGGGCGGCTCCAAGGTGGTTGCGACCATCCCCGGTCATCAGCGCTCCGAAGACGGCAAGGTCGCGATGGTCGAGAACACCGTCGATGCGACCACCGGCATGGTCACGGTGCGCGGCATCATGCACAACGAAAACGAAACGCTCTGGCCGGGAACGCTTGTCAACACCAAGCTAGTGATCCGGACCGAGGAGGCGATCACAGTGCCGACGGCGGCCGTGCAGCGCAGCCAGAACGGCAACTTCGTGTTCGTGTCGAGGGATGGCAAGGCTCACGTCCAACCGGTAAATGTCAGCCGTACCTTCCAGGGAATATCCGTCGTCACCTCAGGATTAGGTGGAGGCGAGGACGTCATCACCGACGGGCAATTGTTGTTGTCGGAAGGAACTCCGATCGCGCCGCGTGCGCCCAAGGCAGGGGCCTGATCGATGACGCTTTCGGAGCTTTGCATCCGTCGCCCGGTCATGACGACCCTGATGACGGCTTCGATCATCGCGTTCGGCGTGTTTGGCTTTCGCCTGCTGCCTGTCTCGGCATTGCCGCGGGTGGACTTTCCAACCATTGCGGTGACGGCGACGCTGCCGGGCGCCAGTGCGGACACGATGGCGGCGTCGGTCGCCGGCATCATCGAGCGCCAGCTCTCGACGGTTGCCGGCATTTCATCGATGTCGTCGAACTCGTCGCAGGGCACGAGCGTCATCACCATCCAGTTCGATCTCAACCGCAACATCGACGCCGCCGCGCTTGATGTGCAGACCGCGCTGACGATCGCGCAGCGCCGGCTGCCGATCGAAATGACGATTCCGCCGAGCTTCCGCAAGGTGAACCCGGCCGACTTTCCGGTGCTGTTCGTTGTGCTGCGTTCGGCGACGCTGCCGCTGTCGACAGTCCACGAATACGGCGACATCACCATCGGGCAGACGCTGTCGCAGATTCCCGGAGTCGCCCAGGTCAGCATCTACGGCGCACAAAAATTCGCCATTCGCGTGCAGGCCGATCCGGAAGCCGCCGCCGCTCGCGGGTTGTCGCTTGAAGACATCCGCGCCGCGGTCGCCCGTGCCAACTCCTCGACACCGGTGGGCACGCTGAACGGACCGAAGCAGGACGTCGCGCTTCAGGCCTCCGGACAGATGGACAAGGCGGCTGACTATCGTCAGATCGTAGTGGCATGGCGCAATGGCTCGCCGGTCAAGCTCGATGAAGTCGCGCGGATCTACGACAGCGTGGAAAACGACAAGATCGCAAGCTGGCTGAACGACGAACGTTCCATTATGCTGGGCATTCAGAAACAGCCGGATGCCAACACCGTGGCGGTGGTCGACTCCGTGCTGGCGAAATTGCCGACCTTGCGAGCTCAGATACCGCCGTCGGTGGATGTCAGCGTTTTGATGGATCGCTCTATTTCCATCCGGCAGGCCGTCAGTGACGTCGAGGAAACGCTGCTGATCGCGGTTGCGCTGGTGATCCTGGTAATTTTCCTGTTCCTGCGCTCGGCGTCTGCGACCTTCATTCCGGCGCTTGCCGTTCCGATTTCATTGTTCGGCACCTGCGCCGTGATGTACGCGCTGGATTACTCCATCAACAACATGACGCTGCTGGCGCTCACGTTGTCGGTCGGCTTCGTGGTCGACGATGCCATCGTGATGCTGGAAAACATCGTTCGCCATATCGAGCATGGCATGCGCCCCTATGAGGCCGCATTGAAGGGCGCGCGGGAGATCGGCTTCACCATCATCTCCATCACCTTCTCGCTGATCGCGGTGTTCATTCCCGTGTTGTTGATGGGAGGCATCGTCGGTCGCGTGTTCCGCGAATTCGCGGTTACCGTATCGGTTGCGATCGTCGTCTCCGGTTTCGTATCGCTGACGCTGACGCCGATGCTGTGCGCGCGTTTGCTGAGGGCGCACGATGAAACCAGGCGACCGAACATCGTGCTGCGCGTCTTTGAACGGGTGTTCGATTCCTGGCTCCGCGCCTACGAATGGGCGCTGGACCGGGTGCTGGCGAAGAAATTTGCCACCCTGCTGGTCACGCTGGCGACGCTCGGCGGCACCGTCTATCTCTATATGATCGTGCCAAAGGGATTTTTTCCGCAAGAAGACACCGGCTTCCTGATTGGCGTCACTGAGGCCGCGACCGACACCTCGTTCGAGGCGATGAAGGTACGGCAGCAGGCATTGGTCGACGTGCTGAAATCGGACCCTGCAATCGATTACATCAACAGCACGGTGGGTTCGGGCGGCCCAAATCCCACCGCGAATTATGGCCGCCTGTTTATCGCGCTGAAGCCGCAGAAAACGCGCGACAGCGCGGCGGTCGTGATCGGACGCCTGCGCCAGCAGGCGCGACAGATTCCGGGCATGCAGGCATTCTTCCAGAGCATTCAGAATCTGAGTATCGGCGGCCGGATTTCAAAGAGTCAGTATCAATACGTGCTGCAGAGCGGCGACACGGATTCGCTTTATCGGGTCTCGCCGGAAATGCGCGACAAGATCGATAAGATACCGGGATTGCTCGACGTCACCACGGATCTTTACATCAAGAACCCGCAGATGACCGTCGACATCGACCGCGAGAAGGCAGCGGTCTATGGCGTCACCGTCGATCAAGTGCGCAACCAGCTTTACAACGCCTATGGCGCACGACAGGTCGGCACCATCTACATGCCCTCAAACGATTACCAGATCATCCTGGAGGCGCAGCCGCAGTTCCGGGTCGATCCGTCCGATCTGTCCAAGCTCTATGTGAAGACCACCAACAACCAGACCATCCCGCTCGATGCGGTGGCCAGGCTTGTGCCGTCGGTCGGCCCGCTGCAGATCAACCATCAAGCGCAGCAGCCTGCGGTGACGATCTCGTTCAATCTCGCGCCGAACTACTCGCTCGGCTATGCGGTCGATCAGATTACCGCAATCGAGCAGACCTCAAACCTGCCGGCCACCATCGCGACCGGTTTCTCCGGCACGGCGCAGGTATTCCAGGATTCATTGCGCGGGCAGGGCGTCCTGATCCTGGCCGCGGTGTTCGCCGCCTTCGTGATCCTCGGCATTCTCTACGAAAGCTTCATTCATCCGATCACGATCATTTCCGGCCTGCCCTCGGCAGGCATCGGCGCGATCCTCACATTGATGCTGTTCAACATGGAGCTCTCCGTCATCGCGATGATCGGGATCGTGATGCTGGTCGGCATCGTCAAGAAGAACGCCATCATGATGGTGGATTTCGCGCTGGAGCGCCGTCGCGTCGGCTTGAGTGCGGAGCACGCCATCCGGGAGGCCGCCCTGCTGCGGTTCCGTCCGATCATGATGACGACGTTCGCGGCGATATTCGGAACGCTGCCGATTGCGATCGGCGCCGGCGCCGGGGCGGAGCTGCGTCAGCCGCTTGGTATCGCGGTGGTCGGCGGTTTGTGCGTGTCGCAGCTATTGACGCTGTTCATCACGCCGGTGATCTACATTTATCTCGATAGCATCGACCGCCGCCTCAAGCGCCGTCTCGAACCGCAGCCCGAGGAGCTCGACGCCGTCGAGCGGCCGCACGCGGTCGCGGCTGAATAGGTCTCAGACCGAAAAGCTGGTGCCGCAGCCGCAGGACGCGGTGGCATTGGGATTGACCACGCGGAACGAGGCGCCGATCAGATCGTCGACGAAATCGACCTCGGACCCCGCGAGAAACGGCACTGAGGCGGGATCGACAACCACCACCGCGCTGTCGCGCGCGATCACCAAGTCATCGTCGGCTTTGGCCCGCTCGATATCGAATTTATACTGAAAGCCCGAGCAGCCACCGCCCTCGACGCTGATGCGCAGCATCGCACCGTCACCCTCGGTCTTGAGGATTTCCCCAATCCGGCGGGCCGCCCGCTCGCTGATGACGACGCTCTCTGGTGTCATTACCTGGCTCCGATCGCCGATACCCAAAACTATTTGATATCCGGCGCTTGAGCATAGTTAAGTGCGCCAGGTGCGGGAATCAAACCCTGAAGGGGACTATTACACTGTGTCGGTCGGAATGGCTGCTCCTCGCTCGGTCTATGCCTGCGACCCCGACCGCAGCCGGGGCCGGCTGTTTCAGGAGCCCCCGAGCAAGACCCGCAGCCCGTT
>VAZS01000094.1:0-857 GCA_005884855.1 Alphaproteobacteria bacterium
TTCGTCAGGGTGCTGCGCCTCGATATCGTAGGGAACGAGCCTCTCTGCCGGAAAGTCCTTCAAGTTGAAAGTGAGATTGCAGCTGCGTTGCAATGGATTGCTGCCGCTAAGACGTGGCAGTCGTCCTTATCGGGCAAGTCTAAACCGGAAATCAGCGGCTCATAGCCGCGCACCAAGCAGTCCGGCACAGCTTCGTTCATCAAATTCTTTGTTCGGGTCAGCTTTTCTAGGGTGAGATCATTCCGGTGTTTTAGAAGGTTCGAAATCCACTCTTCATGGATTTGATCGGTCCACTTGGCGCGGAAAAGCCCCATTGCAGCCATTTCCATAAGGAAATCCCGCAACGGGGCTGGGTACAAAGTGTTGGCGTCGAATATGACTGTGTAACGAGAAGTATTAATAGCCCATTCCCTCTGCTTGGGATTGAGCTGCCAGTTCGTCCATGATTTCCAGCCGACGCTTCTCAGATGCTTTTTTGAAGGTCATCAGATCTTCAAACCTGATCCTGCGATGCGTTCCGACCATTTGAAAATTTATCTTTCCCGCCTCTAAAAGTCCGATGAGATAGGGTCGGGAAACGTGCAAGTAGTCCGCTGCTTCTTGAGTGGTTAGGTTGGCATGGATTGGAATTATCGTGACGGCATTGCCTTGAGCCATTTCAGTCAAGAGGTGTGCGATCAGCCGAGTCGCGGCTTTCGGCAAAACCAACTCCTGACCGTCATCCAATCGCACACGTAGCTCCGAGGGTTGTTTGGTGGCGATTGCCCTGCTGGCCTCACGAGCAAGTGCGCTATCTTCCTTGGAAGGTAGGTCGGTTGGCTTCTCCAAAATTTGTGTACTCATTTTGCTTTCCCTCA
>VAZS01000094.1:899-8995 GCA_005884855.1 Alphaproteobacteria bacterium
GGCGCTTGCCGACGATACCCTTGAGCGCGTTTTCAGCGCCCACCGTGTCATTGATGCCCAACAGCGATGCGGTTGTTATAGCGGAAGTCAAACTCCGCTAGATAACGGTGCAGATGCTTCTCGCGGCAATGCTGGTAGACGCCTTTCGTGCCGCAGTTGAAGATCGAATAGAAGCCTTCAACGGTGTTGGCGGTGATTACGTCAGCAGCGCTGTAGCGCACATATTCCTTAGCGCCGTGGCTCACGGCGTCATGGCTCAGCTACTCATTGCCAAACGATCGATAGTGCAGCGCTTCGTCCATCATCATGATGCTTTACCGGCGCACGTTGGTACGCACGATGTCCCGACGAGGCGGTCTTGTTACCTCGCCAATGAATACGGGCCGCCCTTTTCAAGCGCGCGCTGGTAGGCGGGGCGGGCGTGAATTCGCTCGACGAACGCCATCGCCTTGGGGTGAGCCTGCTCAAGTCCGCCACGCGCCGCCGCCGCCTCCAGCGGAAAACTCATCTGGATGTCGGCCGCGGTGAATTCATTGCCGGCGAACCATTCGCTTTTTGACAGCTCGCTCTCCCAGAACGCCATGTGCTGCTTGAGCTGCGGATTGACCAGCGTGGTCAGCGCCTGATTGCAGACCTTGCGCACCAGCGGCCGCAACAACGCCGGCGCACGCTTGGGCATCAGCGTGAACAACAGCTTCATCAACAGCGGCGGCATTGCCGAGCCCTCGGCATAGTGCAGCCAGTAAGTGTAGCGCAGCCGCTCCGGCGTTTTGGCAGCAGGGATCAGGCGGCCCTCGCCATAGGTGTCGATGATGTGTTCGGCGATCGCGCCGGACTCGGCGATGGTGTTGCCGTTGTCGGTAATCACGGGCGATTTTCCAAGCGGGTGAATGGCGCGCAGCTCCATCGGCGCTCTCATGTCGGGCTGCCGTTGATAGCGGACGATCTGATAGGGCACGCCGAGTTCTTCCAACAACCAAAGCAGGCGCTGGGAGCGGGAATTGTTCAGATGATGGACCGTGAGCATGGCATTCCCCCTGAAGAAGCGCTTTGCGCGCCGGTCGGTGGTGCCAGCCGGACGGGCGAAAGTCGAGATGCCCAGACAACGTAGGTATTACCCGGATGTTATTGACAATGAGATTTATCCGGGTAATAACTCAGGAGCGAACTGAGGTGTCTTCATGAGCCGTATTTCCTTTATCGCCTTCGCGGGTGACCGCTGTATCGCCTCGGGCGATCTCGGCGCGGTCGCGCGCGCGGCCAAAGCGACGCTGGATCGGCACAAAGATGCGCAGATCCTTGTGTTCGACGATGATAGCGGGCCGATCGACCTCGATCTTCGCGGCTCGGTTGAGGACGTTCTGGCGCGACTGCCGGAAATGCCAGAAGCGAGCGCAGTGGAAGCCGTAGCGCCCGCTCCGCGCGGTCCCGGCCGCCCGAAACTGGGCGTGGTCGCTCGCGAAATCACGCTACTTCCGCGCCACTGGGAATGGCTGGCGCGGCAACCGGGCGGGGCTTCGGTAGCGCTGCGCAAGCTGGTGGACGAGGCGAGGCGCGCCAACAAGGACAAGGATCGCGTCAGGCAGGCGCAGGAAACGGCTTACCGCTTCATCGCGGCGATGGGCGAGAACAAGCCGCACTACGAAGAAGTGGCGCGCGCGCTGTTCGCAGGCGATGCCGGTCGTTTCGAGACATGGACCACGTCCTGGCCCGCCGACGTCCGCGATCACGCTCGCGCTCTCGCGGCGTCGTGCTTCGAGCAGACGGCGTCACAGGAGAACGTTGCCGGTTGATTGCGCGGATGCGAACCGTTAGGCTGGTTGAATGATAGGGATCATATAAGAACCTGCACACAGGGAGATCGTCGTGAGCCCGACAGCCCCGCAATTCATGTTCGATTTCGGCAGCCCCAATGCTTTCCTCAGCCACGAGGCTATTCCGGCAATCGAGAAACGCACCGGCGCCAAATTCGAGTATGTTCCGATTCTGCTTGGCGGAATCTTCAAGGCCACCAATAACAAGTCGCCCGCCGAAGCATTCGCCGGCATCAAGAACAAGCGCGAGTTTCACGAACTGGAGACGCAGCGGTTCGTAAAGCGGTTTCAGGTCAAGCCTTACAGCTGGAATCCTTTTTTTCCGATCAATACGCTGCATCTGATGCGTGCGGCGATAGCCGCGCGGCTGGAAGGGGTGTTCGAGAAATATGTCGAGGCGGCGTTTCACCACATGTGGGTCGAGCCGAAGAAAATGGATGACCCTGAAGTGGCGATGAAGGCGCTTACGGCATCCAGCCTCGATGCCGGAAAGCTGTTCGCGCGGGCGCAAGAACCTGAAGTCAAGGCGAAGCTTATCGAGAACACGGAAATGGCGGTGGCGCGAGGTGCGTTCGGCTCGCCGACGTTCTTTGTCGGTAACGAAATGTTTTTCGGCAAGGAACAGTTGCGCGAGGTCGAGGAGCTTATTTCGAGCGGCTGATGCCGTCGTTGCGGGATTGAAAGCCGCGCTCGCGTATCGATCTGTTAGGAGCCAAACCATGCAACAACGCAACGCGACTTGCGCCGTGATCGGCGCCGGTGATTTTATCGGCGCCGAGATCGCCAAGAAATTCGCATCCGAGGGCTTCACCGTGTTCGCCGGCCGGCGTGACGGCGCGAAGCTCGAGCCACTGGTGAAGGACGTCCAATCGGCGGGCGGATCGATCGTGGCGCGGTCGCTCGACGCGCGCAAGGAGGAGGAGGTCGCCGCCTTTCTCAACGACGCCGACAAGCACGCGCCGCTGGAAGTCTGCATCTTCAACGTCGGCGCCAATGTCAACTTTCCGATCCTCGAGACCACCGACCGCGTGTTCCGGAAAGTCTGGGAGATGGCGTGCTGGGCGGGCTTCCTGGCAGGCCGCGAATCGGCTCGCTTGATGCTGGAAAGAGGGCAGGGCAACATTTTCTTCACCGGCGCCACCGCATCCTTGCGCGGCGGCACCGGCTACGCGGCATTTGCCAGCGCCAAGTTCGGATTGCGCGCGGTGGCGCAAGCCATGGCCCGCGAATTGGGGCCGAAAAACATCCACGTCGCGCACTTGATCATCGATTCCGGCGTCGATACCGCCTGGGTGCGGGCGCGGCGCGAGCAACTCTGGGGCAAGGAAGCGCTTGATAATCCGGACTTGTTAATGCCACCCGCATCGGTCGCCGCGTCGTACTGGCAGCTCTACCAACAGCCGCGAAGCGCCTGGACCTTTGAGCTGGAAATCCGCCCGTTCGGGGAAAAGTGGTAGAACGGCGCGAGGTGCGAATGGACTTGTCGGTATTCGCGTCCAACAAAAAAGCAAAAAGGAGTTAAAGGATGCGGATTCTCGTGGTCGGCGCGGGCGCGATCGGCGGATATTTCGGCGGCAGGATGCTTCAGGCCGGTTGCGACGTGACGTTTCTGGTCCGGCCAAAACGCGCCGCCGAACTGGCAGCGGCCGGTCTCGTGATCAAAAGCCCCAATGGCGACGTGACGCTGAAGAATCCGCCGGCCGTCCAGGCCGACCAGCTCACCGAAAAATTCGATGTCGTCCTGTTGAGCTGCAAGGCGTTCGATCTCGAGGATGCGATCAAGTCCTTTGCGCCGGCGGTGGGCTCGCAGACATCAATCGTTCCGCTGCTCAACGGCATGCTGCATCTTGACGTGCTCGATCGAAAGTTCGGCCGCGAGCGCGTGCTTGGCGGGCTCTGCGCGATCGCTGCGACGCTCAATGAGCATCGGGAGGTGGTTCAGCTCAATCCGATGCAGTCGCTGAGCTTCGGAGAACGCGACGGCAAGCTGTCGGACCGAGTACGCGCGATCGCCGGAACCATGGCGAGCGGCAACTTCGGCTCCTCGGCCAGCGAAAACATCGTCCATGAGATGTGGGAGAAATGGGTATTCCTCGCCTCGCTGGCCGCTTCGACATGTCTGATGCGCGCCGCCGTCGGCAATATCGTTGCGGCGCCGAGCGGCAAGGATTTCATGCTCGGCATGCTCGACGAGTGCAGCGAGGTCGCCACCGCCGAAGGCTATGCTCCGCGCGCGCCGTTCCTGGAGCGCACCCGCGGCATGCTGACGGCCGCAGGCTCGCAATTGACAGCGTCGATGTTCCGCGACGTCAAGGCTGGCGCTCCGGTGGAAGCCGATCACGTTGTTGGGGATCTGATCAAGCGCGGCGAGGCCGCCAAAGTGCCGGTGCGGCGGCTGCGCCTCGCCTACACACATCTCAAGGCGTATGAGAACCAGCGCGGGTAGCTTGTCCAGCCTCAGAGATGGGCGAGATAGTGCGCCAGCGCCGTGATTTCTTCCTCGCTGAGCGGATAGGCGACATCGGTCATCGCCGACCCGGCGCCGCCGGATCGCACGCCCGATTTGTAGTCGTGCAATGACTTGACGAGATATTCCTCGCGTTGGCCGGCGATCCGCGCCACGGCCTTCGTTCCTGCGTATGTATCGGTGTGGCATGAAGCGCAGCGCCGCCCCGCGGCCGCCTCCGCGCCTTTCCTGGATAGGTCTGGATTGTCGTCCTGCGTCGCCTTGGGGGGCGTGAGCGAGGCGAAGTAGGCGCCGAGCGCGCGGATGTCTTCATTGCTGATTTGCTCGGCGATCGGCTGCATCTGCTCGTTCTTGCGCGCGCCGCCGCGGAAGAACACCATCTGCCACTGGAGGAACTGATCGGGCTGGCCCGCCAGCGATGGAATGTTCTCGGTCTGTGAAATACCGCCTTGCCCGTGACACGCCACGCACATTTCGGCCTTTTCCTTGGCCGCGGCGCTATCGGCGGCATTGCCCGAAGCACTCGCGAGTGCCCCTAAGGCAATGCAACACAACGCGCCCAGCACAGATCGAGAGCGGATCATCGGCATTCCCATCCTCATGCTACCGGACGCAAGAACGCCAAGCTGCGGCCACTCGTTCCCGAGCGGCCGCAGCTTGTTGCTTTTTCGACTCTACTTCTTGTTGTAGCTGATGCGATAAATCGCGCCGGCCCAGTCGTCGGCAACCAGTATCGAACCGTCCTTGGCCAGCACGATATCGGCCGGGCGGCCGAGATAGCCCTGGTCGCCTTCGAGCCAGCCGGATGCGAACACTTCCTGCTTGGGATTCTTGCCGTCCGGGCCAACCGTGACGCGCATGATCCGGGCACCCTGATACTTATGCCGATTCCACGAACCATGCTCGGCGATCAGGATGTTGTTCTTGTACTCGGCGGGGAATTGGTCGCCGGTATAGAACTTCATGCCGAGCGGCGCGACATGCGCTCCGAGATTGAGCACCGGCGGGGTGAATTCCGAACATTTGTGACCCATCGCAAATTTCGGATCCGGCATGTCGCCCTGGTGGCAATAGGGATAACCGAAGTGTTCGCCGATCTTCGAGATCATGTTGAGCTTGTCGCTCGGCAGGTCGTCGCTGATCCAGTCGCGGGCGTTTTCGGTGAACCAATATTTGCCGGTGCGGGGATCGACGTCGCCTCCGACGCTGTTTCGGACTCCGAGCGCCCAGATCTCGGCGTTGCCAGTCTTGGGATCGACACGGCGGATCTGCGACACGCTGGTCGGCGGAATGCCAACGTTGAAGGGAGGTCCGAACGGGATGAAGAACCAGCCATCCTTGTCGACCGCGATATACTTCCAGCCATGCGCGGCGTAGGACGGCATATCGTCATACACGACTTTGCCCGCGCCGAGATTGTCGAGATTGGATTCGGCGTTCTCGTATTTGATCAGCTTGTCGACGGCGATGACGTAGAGCGCGCCATCCCTGAATGCCAGGCCGGTCGGCATGTTGAGGCCCTTGAGGATGGTCTTCACCTCTTTCTTGCCGCCATTTTCCGTGACGGCGTAGACGTTGCCGAGACCGAACGAGCCCACAAACAGCGTGCCCTTGTCGCCCCAAGCCATCTGCCTCGCGGCCAGCACGCCCGGCGCGTAGACTTCGATCTTGAAGCCCTGCGGCAGCTTGATTTTCTTCATCATCGAAGCGAGTTCAGCTTCGGATGAGCCGGTCGGCGGCCCCGAGGGCGGCGCGAGGCCCTTTTGGGCTTCGGTCTCGTCACCCAGGAACCAGTCCTCGGGCGGATGGGTCCAGAATTCCTTGGTGCCGGATTCGTACTTGTGGAGACCTTGTTGCTGTGCGCTGGCCTGGCTGGCCCCCGCAACAACGAACATCGCTGCGAGCGCAAGAATAGATCGATTTAAAGCCGATTTCATCGCGTCACTCCCTATGCAGCCAAGCGGCTGCCTTGTTATTTTTCAACGAGCTTTGAAAACGTCGTTTTGATAGAGCTTTGGTATTTTGAAAGCCTTGGTTTTTTTCGAGATGATTTTTGCGGGCAGGATCATTGCACCGCGGGATGCCGGATGGCCTCGCACATCGTCACGACCTGACGTGCTTAGAATCGACGACTGAGCGCGAACTCGTATTGCGGCCGTGAAGTACGCAAGCATTTGGAAAAAGCATTTGGAAAATCTTGGAGCGGGCGAAGGGGCTCGAACCCTCGACCCCGACCTTGGCAAGGTCGTGCTCTACCACTGAGCTACACCCGCATCCGAATTGGCGGCGATTGCGCGCCGGCAACGGCAGAGCTATGCCAAATGCGGCCTCCGAATGCAACAGCCAGCGCGATCCCGGTTTGGCCGGCTGAGAGCGCATTTAACCCGGAAACCAGGCTTAAAACACCACTGGATCGGGCCAAACCGCGGCGATGCCCGCGGGAACGGCTATTGACCAGTTCCGCCGATTGCAAATCTGGTTTGCAAGCGCCAATTAGGGCTGGAAAGTGCTAAAACCAGCACCCCCAACCTTCAGCATCAGGCGAGGATTCCCGTGACCATAGTTGAGCAGGGCAGCGGAGCGGCGCCCGATCTGATCAAGGAAACAACCACACAGACTTTCGTCAAGGACGTGATCGAGGAGTCAAAGCGGCAGCCCGTGCTGATCGACTTCTGGGCGCCGTGGTGCGGTCCGTGCCGACAGCTCACGCCACTGCTTGAAAAGGCGGTCCGTGCCGCCAAGGGCAAAGTCAAGCTGGTCAAGATGAATATCGACGAACATCCGGCCATACCGGGCCAGATGGGCATCCAGTCGATCCCTGCCGTGATCGCGTTCGTCAACGGTCAGCCCGCCGACGGGTTCATGGGCGCGGTACCGGAAAGCCAGATCACTGCCTTTATCGGCAAGCTGACAGCGGCCATGCCCGGCGAACCCAATATCGCGGAAATCATCAAAGAAGCCGAAGCCGTTCTGGCCGAAGGCGATCCGGCGGCGGCGGCGCAGATCTATGCCGATGTTCTGGCGGCTGACGCCACCAATATCGCAGCGCTCGCCGGACTAGCCAGATGCTACGTGGCCACCGGCGCCATCGAACGGGCCAAACAGACGCTGGCCATGGTCCCGGAATCGAAACGCAATGACGCCGCCGTAAGCGCCGTGCAAGCCTCCATCGACCTGTCGGAGCAGGCCAAGGCGCTCGGTCCCGTGACCGAGCTGGAACAGAAAGTCGCCGCGAACCCGCTCGACCACCAGGCACGGTTCGACCTCGCGACCGCGCTCAACGCCAGCGGCAAGCGCGCCGAGGCAACCCAGCAGCTGCTCGAGATCGTCAAGCGCGACCGCAAATGGAATGAGGACGGCGCGCGAAAGCAACTGGTGCAGTTCTTCGAGGCGTGGGGCCCGGCGGATGAGGCCACCATTGAAGGACGAAAGCGGCTGTCGACGATCCTGTTTTCGTAGCACCTTTAACTGGCAAGATTGAACAAGGTTTGAACGTCGAGTACACGAAGGCAAACCAATCCAACCAGCACCGGGTTCGCCATATGCCGATCAACGCCGAATATCGCGGGCCCGGCGAGCTCCCGGAAATAATCCCGGTATTTCCGCTGGCCGGCGCGCTGTTGCTGCCCCGCGGCCAGATGCCGCTCAACATATTCGAGCCCCGCTATCTGGAGATGGTGGACGACGCGCTACGCGACGGCCATCGGCTGATCGGGATGATTCAGCCGGACGCTTCCCACTCGCGGGACGAAGCCAGGCCGGCGCTGTTTCGGGTCGGCTGCGTTGGACGCATTACCCAGCTCGCGGAGGCCGGT